>JBBRER010000042.1:0-16515 GCA_038202745.1 Sphingomonadales bacterium | reverse complement strand
GACCCACCCCCGGCCCCTCCCGCAGGCGGGAGGGGAGAAGCTGCGCTCCCCCAAACCGGCTCGCTGTCGCGGCGGATGATGCTGATCGCGGCGGTGTGGATTTCGATCCTGCTGCTCGGCGGCGGATTGGCGCTCGATCGCACGCTCAACGGTCTGGTCACACGCAATTTCGACGATCAACTCGGCTACAAGCTCACCGCGATGGTCGGCTCGGCCGAGGTGGGCCCGGACGGCGAGGTGTTCTTCAACCGCCCGCTTGGCGATCAGCTCTTCCTCGAGCCGAACAGCGGGCTCTACTGGCAGATCAGTGGCAAAGGTCACGACGATTTTCCGTCGCGCTCGCTATGGGACCGCAGTCTCACCGTCCATACCGACCACTTCGACAAAACTCCCCACGTTTACGACAGCACCCAGTTTGCGAGCGAACCCCTGCGGGTGATGGAACGCTCGATTATCCTGCCCGGCAGCGACACCACCTGGTGGTTTACCGTCGCGCAAAGCCGGACCGCGCTCGATCAGCAAATCCGCCGGATCCGCTCGATCCTGCTGTGGAGCTTCGTCGCGCTTGGCGCGGGGCTGCTGGCGATGGCCGCGCTGCAGACGTGGTATGGCCTCGGGCCGCTGCGCCGGGTTCGGCTGGCGATCCAGCGGATGCGGACCACCGGCGCCAACCGCGTGACCGAACCACTTCCGCTCGAGGTGCAGCCGCTGGTCGAGGAATTGAACGGTTTGCTCGCGCACTCGGAAACCCAGGCCGAAGAGGCGCGCACCCACGCGGGCAACCTTGCTCACGCGCTCAAGACCCCGCTGACCGTGGTCATGAACGCCGCCACCGCGCACGCGCCCGATCTTGCGCCGACGGTGATCCGCGAGGCCGCCGTGATGCGCCGGCAGGTCGATCACCACCTCGCCCGCGCCCGCGCCGTAGGCCGCCGCGCGGCGGGCTTGTCCCGCGCCTGCGTCGGCGAAAGCGTCGAGGCGGTGCTCCGCGCGATGACGCGGCTATACGAGCCGGTGCGCTTCGATCTCGACGGCAACCGCGCCGCCGAAGTCGCGATCGAGCGCCAGGACTTGGACGAAATCCTCGGCAATCTGATCGAGAACGCCGCCAAGTACGGCGGCGGCAGCGTGTTCGTGACGATCGACCCGACCCATGCCGACCAGTGGTGCGAGGTCTGGATCGAGGACGACGGCCGCGGCATCCCCGCCGAAGAGCGCGACCGCATCTTCGATCGCGGCGCTCGGCTCGATACCGGCAAGCCCGGCACCGGGCTTGGCCTCGCGATCGTGCGCGATGTCGCGGCGATTTACGGCGGGTCGGTCGAGCTCGACGAGAGTGAAGATCTGGGCGGTTTGCTGGTCAAGCTGCGGCTGCCGCGCGCGGGGGGTTGAAGCGGTTGGGGGCTTGCATGGGGCGGCCGTCTGCACCAAGTCGCGCGCTGTTTCCAAATCGAGAGGATTGCCGTGTCGAAGACGATCAAGCTGTCGCTGGCCGAAGAAGAAATCGAGATGCTGGTCGATGCGCTCGAAGCCGATCAGGAAGGCTACATCGAAGCGGCCAAGGAAGCCCGCGGCAATAACAAGCGCGACGATGTCGCGACCTTCGAAGGCGCTGCGCAGCGCATCCAGGCGCTGATGGTCAAGCTTCAGGCGCTGGTCGACTGAAGCGCGCGGTCAGCCGAACAATGCGTTGAAGTTGAGCATCGTGCGGCCTTCGACCGCGGCGTTCATGTCGCCCGCAAGGATGCGCTCCGCGACGCGGCCGAGGTGACCCATCACGTTGCCGTAAGCCGCGCCGCCGAGGCTCACCCGCTTGACTCCCGCTGCTTCGAGATCGGCGAGCGCGCCGAACCTGCCCCACGGACCGAGCAGCACATTGACCGGCTTGGGCGCGACCGCGGCGACCACCGCGCGGATCGCGTCGAGGTCGGCTAGCGCGGGGGCGTAGAGCACGTCCGCGCCGGCCTCGGCGAAGGCGACAAGACGGCGGATCGCTTCGTCGAGATCATGGGTGCGCTGGAGCAGCACGTCGGTGCGCCCGGTGAGCACGATGCGGCCCTTCGCGGCTTTGGCCACTGCTGCGATCCGCGCGACGGCGGCATCGAAATCGTGGATCGGGCGCGTAGGATCGGCGGTTGTGTCTTCGATCCCCACGCCCGCCAGCCCGCCGGCGATCGCTGCCTCGACAGTAGCGACGCAATCCTCCGGTGCCGGGCCGAATCCGTCCTCAAGGTCGCCGTTGACCGGCAGCCCCGATGCCTGCGCCAGAAGCGTCCCGTTCGCTACCGCCGCCTCGAGGCCGATGGCATGCGCGCCATCGGCGCGGCCCAGCGCGTAGGCGATTGCGGCCGAACTCGTCCCCAACGCCTGCATTCCCGCCTCCCGCAGCACCACCGCGCTCGCCGCGTCCCACGCGTTCGCGAGGATGAAGGCGCCGGGCGCGTCGTGTAGCGCTTTGAACCGCGCGTAAGCTTCGGCTTGCGCGCTCATCCCGCCGCCGCCTGCTCGTGGTGGCGGATCACTTCATCGATGATGAAGCGCAGAAACTTCTCGGTAAATTCGGGATCGAGCTGGGCTTTGGCCGCGAGCTTGCGCAGCCGCTCGATCTGCCGCTCCTCGCGCCCCGGATCGGAAGCCGGGAGGCCGTTACGGGCTTTGTGGGCGCCCACTGCCTGGGTGATCCGGAACCGTTCGGCAAGGATATGGACGAGCGCCGCATCGATGTTGTCGATGCTGGCGCGGTAGCTTGCCAGAACCGGATCGGGAGCGGAATCGCGCATCGTGCGTTTGGCTAGCATGCGTTTTGCGTCAGCGCCATTGCCGCCTTTGCACTTGCCAGCGCGCCGGAGCGCCCCCTAAGGCCCGCCGCGATGACCGCCGAGATCGTCCAGCTGCGCCAGCGCGAAACCGGCGCTTCGCTCGCGCCGATGATGGCGCTCACGGCGCATGCGATGAACCGCGTCAACGCGGTGATCCTCGATCGGATGCAGAGCGAAATCCCGCTGATCCCCGCGCTTGCCGGGCATCTGATCGCGGGCGGGGGCAAGCGGATGCGTCCGATGCTGACGCTCGCGGGGGCCGAGCTGGTCGGCTACAACGGCGATCGGCACCACAAGCTCGCCGCCGCGGTCGAGTTCATTCACACCGCGACGCTGCTCCACGACGATGTCGTCGACGGCTCGGACTTGCGCCGGGGCAAGGCCACCGCCAACATCGTTTTCGGCAACCCCGCGACCGTGCTGGTCGGCGATTTCCTGTTCAGCCGCGCGTTTGAGCTGATGGTCGAGGACGGCAGTCTCAAGGTGCTGAAAATCCTCTCCAACGCCAGCGCGGTGATCGCCGAGGGCGAGGTCGATCAGCTCACCGCGCAGCGCCAGGTCGAAACCAGCGAGGAACGCTACCTTCAGATCATCGGCGCCAAGACTGCCGCGCTGTTCGCCGCCGCGACGCGGATCGCCGCGGTGGTGGCCGAACGCCCCGAAGCGGAGGAACGCGCGCTCGATGCCTACGGGCGCAATTTGGGGATCGCGTTCCAACTGGTCGATGATGCGATCGACTACGATTCGAACGCAGCCGAAATGGGCAAGGGCCAGGGCGACGATTTCCGCGACGGCAAGATGACGCTTCCGGTGATCCTCGCCTACGCGCGCGGCACCGACGACGAACGCCAGTTCTGGCGCGCGGCAATTTCGGGGCATCGCAACACCGATGCCGATCTCGCCCACGCGATCGAGTTGATTCACGCGCACGAAGCGGTCAGCGCGACGCGCGATCGGGCGCGCCACTTCGCCCAGCGGGCGATCGATGCGATTGCCGGCTTTCCCGCCGGCGAGGCGCGCGCGGCGATGGTCGAAGCAGCCGAATTCGCGGTTACGCGGCGTTATTGATCGCTCGCGCGCGCGCGCCTGCGCTTTGCGCGCCACCGCCACAGTCCGTAGCATCCGCCCGCCGAAAGCAGGCACGCGCCAAAAATCACCGCGCCGATCGCCGCCCCGCTGAACAGGATGCTGGTCATCAGCGCGACGACGATTTCGAGGACGGTCTTCATCGGGGCGGGCGATCCTTCATATCGCGCATATCCCACGAGTTTCCTCGCAAGCGCAATCGGATCCCCGCGCTTGCACTTGATTTGCCGCCCATTTCGCCGCAATTGCCGCGCGATGAGTGCGCGCATCTATCAACGCCCGAAAAACGCCATGCAATCGGGTAAGGCGTTGACCGACCTGTGGCTGCTGGAGTTCGTGCCGGCGGAGGCCAAGCGCCCCGATCCGCTGATGGGCTGGGCCGGATCGGGCGACATGGACCAGCAGGTCGTGTTGCAATTCGCGACGCGCGAAGAAGCCGAAGCCTACGCTCGGCGCTGCGGGATTGCCGCGAGCGTCCATCTCACGCCGCCGCGACGGCTCAGGCTCCAAGCTTACGCCGACAATTTTCGCTGATTGAGCGACGGGACGGGCGCCAAGTCATCCTGGGTCGCGCTTAGGATAACCGGCGCCCGCCCCGGCCTCCTTGCGGAGCGGTAAAGCGCGTTTCGCCATCCGAATACGCCCCTCGCCGCGCAAATACTTGCGGAAACGCGACAGCATCGGCATAGTCCGCGCCGGGAGTCGGGCGGACGCTTGCGCCCGCCAACCTGGTCAGGTCCGGAAGGAAGCAGCCACAACGGTTTGCGGCGGGTCGCCCGGCTCCTTTATTTCCCAACCAGCACGGTTCCCCTTTGCGGTGGCAGGCACTAGCAAGGGGCGATGGGCGATTCCCCCGACCTCTTCGGCGGCCAGCACCCCGATGTGGACGAGCAGACGAGCTCGGCTGCGCTCGAGGAAGCGGGTCAATCGGCAATGTTCGCCGCGCCCGAGGCTCCGGTCCCGGCGGTCTCGACACAGCCCTATCGCGTACTCGCGCGCAAGTACCGGCCGCAGACATTCAGCGAGCTGATCGGGCAGGACGCGATGGTCCAGACGCTGGCCAACGCGATCAAGCGCGACCGGCTGGCGCACGCCTTCCTGATGACCGGGGTGCGCGGGGTGGGCAAGACCAGCACCGCGCGCCTGATCGCCAAAGCGCTCAATTGCGTCGGAACCGACGGGCAGGGCGGACCCACCATCGATCCTTGCGGGGTGTGCGAGCCTTGCACCGCGATTGCAGAAGGCCGCCATATCGACGTCATCGAAATGGATGCGGCGAGCCACACCGGCATCGACGACGTCCGCGAAATCATCGAGGCGGTGCGCTACGCCGCGGTTTCGGCGCGGTACAAGATCTACATCATCGACGAGATTCACATGCTCTCGAAGCAGGCCTTCAACGGTCTGCTGAAAACGCTCGAAGAACCGCCCGCGCACGTCAAGTTCCTCTTCGCCACCACAGAGGTCGAGCGATTGCCGGTGACCGTGCTCAGCCGCTGCCAACGGTTCGATTTGCGCCGCATCCCCGCGCCGCTGCTCACCGCGCACTTCGCGGGAATCTGCCTCGCCGAAGGCGTGACCGCCGAGGACGAAGCGCTCGCCATGATCGCGGGTGCGGCCGAAGGCTCGGTCCGCGACGGGCTGTCGATCCTCGACCAGGCGATCGCGCATGCCGATCTGGCGGGTGGCGGAGCGGTCAACGCCGACCAGGTGCGCGACATGCTCGGGCTTGCGGACAAGACCGCGCAGCGCCGCTTGCTCGGCGCGGTGCTCTCGGGCGATGCGGCGGAATTGCTCGCGCTGATCGATCACCAATTCGCGCTCGGAGTCGAGCCGATCGCGCTGCTGCGCGGCGCGATGGACCTCACCCACCGGATCGCGGTCGCGCAGATCGGTGAGAGTGGCGCCGAGGCGATTGCCGCCGAGGACCGCGAGGCGATCGACGGCTGGGCGACCGCGCTCGCTCCGGGGCAGACCCACCGGCTGTGGCAGCTGCTGCTCAAAGGGCACGACGAAGTCCGCACCGCGCCTGATCCACTGGCCGCGGCGCGGATGGCGCTGCTGCGGGTGATGCACGCTGCCGACTTGCCCGATCCCGGACAGCTCGCGAAACAGTTGGGCGAGATCGCCGCACGCACGCCCGCAGCCGCGCCGGCTCCGGACAACGCGCCCCCTGCTCCAACGTCCAAACTACAGGCGCTGGCGTGGGCGGACATCGTCGCCGCAGTCGAGCAGTCGGGCCAGCTCCGCGTCGCGCAGATCATGCACGACTGGATCCGCGTCGTATCGCTTGCACCTGTCGCGCTCCACTACGCGCTCGCGCCGGGGTTCAGCGGCGACGTCGCCGCGGATATGCGCGACGCGTTGCTGCGCGCGACCGGCGAGCGCTGGGAAATCCAGCGCGCCGAGGGCGGCGAGCCCGCCCCGACGCTGCGTGAACTGGCGGAGGCCGACAAGGCGGCGGCGCGCGAGGCGTTGCTCAAATCCCCGCTGGTCGCGGCCGCATTCGCCGCATTCCCCGGGGCCGAACTGATCGGCGAGAGTGAGCGCCCAAGCGGCGACCGCAACTGGAGCAGAAGCGCATGAAGTCGATGGAAGACATGCTCAAGGCCGCACAGGAAGCCGCCGAGAAGATCCAGAAGCAGATGACCGAGGCTCAGGGCAAGCTCGAGGCGATCGAGGTCGAGGGGGTGTCGGGCGGCGGGCTGGTGAAAATTCGCTGCACCGCCAAGGGTCGGGTGATCGGGGTCGGGATCGACGACAGCCTGATGCAACCGGGCGAAAAGCAGATGCTCGAAGACCTCATCGCCGCGGCGTTCAACGATGCGCGGGCCAAGGCCGACCAGGTCAGCGGCGAAGAAATGGCGCGGATGCAAAGCGGCCTGGGCTTGCCCGCCGGGTTCAAGTTGCCGGGGATGTAAAATGCCCTTTTCGCGCGACTACACCCTGTGGCAGGCAACTTTTGGAGCAATCGTGGGGTCCGTGGCTGCGTTTGCGCCCGGGTCGATCGTGCGGCGTATCGAGAAACGCATGCGCGAGGGAGATGACCGCTATTTCGAAGAGCAACGCGAGTTGCGGTCTTATCCGATTTTGCGCAACCGAATCGCTTTGCGAGTCATTGGCGCCCTCATCCTAGCCGGGTCGGCCTGGTTATTCTGGGATGCGTTAGGCTGACGCCACACTCGTGAAAGTCCACAGCCCTGCGATATCCGGCCATTGCGGCGCTACGGCTCGGCCCCCATATCCGAGCCAAGCCCGGGCTGCGGTCCGGCCACACCAGATCGGACCCACATGAATCTCCTTCCCCTCCTGCCGCTGCGCGACATTGTCGTGTTTCCGGGCATGGTCGTGCCGCTGTTTGTCGGGCGCGACAAATCGGTCGCCGCGCTCGAAGTGGCGATGAACGGCGACAAGGACATCTTCCTCGTCGCACAGCTCGATCCGGGCTGCGACGATCCCGACCGCGACGATCTTTACGATATCGGGGTCGTCGCGACCGTGCTCCAGCTGCTCAAGCTCCCCGACGGCACCGTCCGCGTGTTGGTCGAGGGCAAGCAGCGCGCGCGGCTCGAAGCGCTGCGCGAAGAGGGTGCCGGCGAGGGCGCGAGGCTCGTCGCGCAAGTCGAGCGGCTCGATCCGGTGACCGCCTCGGGCACCGACGTCGAAGCGCTGATGCGCAGCGTGGTCGATCAGTTCGGCGAATACGCCAAGCTGTCGAAAAAGCTGCCGCAGGACGCCGGCGAGAACTTCTCCGAGATCGTCGATGCCGCGCTCCTGTCCGACAGCATCGCCGCCCAAGTCCAGGCCAAAGTCGCCGACAAGCAGGCGGTGCTGAGCGAGGACGACCCCGCCAAGCGGATCGAGATGATCATGGCCTTCATGGAAGGCGAGCTCGGGGTGCTCCAGGTCGAGCGCAAGATCCGCGGCCGGGTCAAGCGGCAGATGGAGAAAACCCAGCGCGAATATTACCTCAACGAACAGCTCAAGGCGATCCAGTCCGAGCTCGGTGGGGGCGAGGGCGACGACACCGACGAGATCGCCGAGCTTCAGGACAAGATCGACAAGCTCAAGCTGTCGAAGGAAGCCCGCGCCAAGGCGGTGTCCGAGGTCAAGAAGCTCAAGACGATGCAGCCGATGAGCGCCGAGGCGACCGTCATCCGCAATTACCTCGACGTGCTGCTCGGGCTGCCCTGGGGCAAGAAGTCGAAGCTCAAGAAAGACATCGCCGCTGCGCAAGCCGTGCTCGACGAAGATCACTACGCGCTCGACAAGGTCAAGGACCGGATCATCGAGTACCTCGCGGTCCAGGCTCGCTCGGCCAAGCTCAAAGGGCCGATCCTGTGCCTCGTCGGGCCGCCGGGGGTAGGCAAGACCAGCCTCGGTAAATCGATCGCGCGCGCCACCGGGCGCCAGTTCGTCCGCCAGTCGCTCGGCGGGGTGCGTGACGAGGCCGAAATCCGTGGCCACCGGCGCACCTACATCGGCTCGCTTCCCGGCAAGATCGTCACCAACCTCAAGAAGGCCGGGGCGAGCAATCCGTTGTTCCTGCTCGACGAAATCGACAAGCTCGGCCAGGACTTCCGCGGCGATCCGGCCTCGGCGCTGCTCGAGGTGCTCGATCCCGAACAGAACAGCCGGTTCCAGGATCACTACCTCGAACTCGATTACGACCTGTCCGACGTGATGTTCGTGTGCACCGCGAACAGCCTCAATCTGCCGCAGCCGCTGCTCGACCGGATGGAGCTGATCCGGCTCGAGGGGTACACCGAGGACGAGAAGGTCGAGATTGCCGAGCGCCATCTGATCGCCAAGCAGATCGAGGCCCACGGGCTTACGGACGGCGAGTTCGCGCTGACCACCGAGGGCCTGCGCGATCTGATCCGCTACTACACCCGCGAAGCCGGGGTGCGCACGCTCGAGCGCGAGATCGCGCGGCTGGCGCGCAAGACCCTGCGCCAAATCCTCGAAGGCAAAACGCAAGGCCTGACGATCACCCCGGAGAACCTCGGCGAGCTGGCGGGCGTGCGCAAGTTCCGCCACGGCATGTCCGACGAGGAGCACCAGGTCGGCGCGGTCACCGGGCTCGCGTGGACCGAGGTCGGCGGCGAGTTGCTGACGATCGAAAGCGTCACGGTGCCCGGCAAGGGCCAGGTCAAGACCACCGGCAAATTGTGCGAAGTGATGACCGAAAGCGTCCAGGCCGCTTTCAGCTTCGTTAGGGCGCGCGCGCCGGCTTACGGCATCAAGCCTTCGATCTTCGCGCGCAAGGACATCCATATCCATTTGCCCGAAGGCGCGGTGCCCAAGGACGGGCCGTCGGCCGGCGTCGGCATGGTCACCTCGATCGTCTCGACACTGACCGGGATCGCGGTCCGCGCCGACGTCGCCATGACCGGCGAAGTTACGCTGCGCGGGCGGGTGCTGCCGATCGGCGGGCTCAAGGAAAAGCTGCTCGCCGCCCTTCGCGGAGGCATCAAGACCGTGCTGATCCCCGAAGAGAACCGCAAGGATCTGGTGGAAATCCCCGCGAACATTCGCGAGGGACTCGAGATCGTGCCGGTCAGCCACGTCGATGAGGTGCTGGCGCGCGCGCTGGTGGCTCCGATCGAGCCGATCGAATGGAGCGAGGCCGACGATCTGGCGAGCCAGCCGGGCGCGACGCCGGTTGTCGCTCCCGCGCCGCCGCCGACCGCGCACTGATTCGCCGCAGCGCAGCAATTCAGCTCGCAGCCGAGTCGCTGCACCGCGGCATGGGCGCGATTTGCCCGACGGACGCCTCGCTTTGTCGAAATTGGCGGAAAAACGGGGATAATCGGCGGTTAAACGCACGAAATCGCTTTGACAGTGCGAAAATTTGCCGCTCAACTCCGCGCACTCGTGAGGCGAGTCCACACGTGGCGTGTTTGAACCAAATTAGGGGGTTCCCGGAATGAACAAGAACGATCTGATCGGTGCAGTCGCGGATTCCAGCGGTCTGTCACGCAGCCAAGCCAGCCAGGCCGTCGAAGGCGTCTTCGAGGCGATCACGGGGTCGCTCAAGCGCGGCGACGAAGTCCGCCTCGTCGGGTTCGGCACATTCTCGGTCGCCAAGCGCAAGGCATCGACCGGACGCAACCCGCGCACTGGGGAGCCGATGACGATCAAGGCTTCGACTCAGCCCAAGTTCAAGGCGGGCAAGGGTCTCAAGGACGCGGTCAACTGATCCGCGCCGCGGGCCGCTTCGCCTCACGGCCCGCAAGCAAGTTTCCGCCGCATCGGTCCTTTGGCCGGTGCGGCGTTTGCTTTTGTGCGGAGCGCATGCGGCTGGGCGCTGGACGATCCGCGGCAGCGCACCTATATCCGGTGACACGATGAACCGCTTTCTCCTCGCCCTGCTGGCGCTCCTGACCGGCCTCGCCGCGCAAGTCGCGCCGGCGCAGGCGCGGATGATGGGCACCGGCGAGGCGGAGATCGGCGCGGTCGAAGTCGCGCGCGGCGGCGCCAAGGCGGTCGCAAGCCAGGTCGGCATCAGCGAAGTGACGGTTCCCGCCACCCAGCATCGCGAGCGCGATCCGCGGGTCCGTCCGATCCGTCCGCCGATCTACATCCCCAGCGTCCAGATCGGGGTCGACCGCGCGCTCGAGTAGCGCGTATCCAACGCTGAACAGTGCACCGCCGCGCGGCCGTTCGAGGCCGGCGCGACGCTTCCGTTTTACGGCTTTCCCCGGGATACCATCATGATCGGCGCCATCGCCAAGGCTCTTTTCGGCTCGTCCAACGAGCGCATCGTCAAATCGCTCGACAAGATCGTGCGGCAGATCAACGCTTACGAACCCACTATCGAGGCGCTGACAGACGCCGAGTTGACCGCGCAGACCGCCAAGTTCCGTCGTCAGCTGGGCGAAGGCAAGACGCTCGACGACATTCTGCCCGAGGCTTTCGCGACGGTGCGCGAGGCTTCCAAGCGCACGCTCGGGATGCGTCATTTCGACGTCCAGATGATCGGCGGGATGGTCCTTCACCGCGGCGAGATCGCCGAGATGCGCACCGGCGAGGGCAAGACGCTGGTGGCGACGCTGGCGGTCTATCTCAACGCGCTCGAAGGCAAGGGCGTCCACGTCGTCACGGTCAACGACTACCTGGCCCGCCGCGACGCCGATTGGATGGGGCAGATCTACAAGTTCCTTGGTCTCACCGTCGGCGTGATCGTGCCCAACTTGTCCGAGGACGAGCGGCGCGAGGCGTACAATTCGGACATCACTTACGCCACCAACAACGAGCTCGGGTTCGACTATCTGCGCGACAACATGAAGCACGAGCGCGCGGCGATGGTGCAACGCCCGTTCAACTTCGGGATCGTCGACGAGGTCGATTCGATCCTTATCGACGAGGCGCGCACCCCGCTGATCATCTCGGGTCCGACCGACGACAAGAGCGAGCTGTACGTCTCGGTCGACGCGATCGTGAAGCAGCTCGTGCCCGAGGACTACGACGCCGACGAGAAGACCAAGAGCATCACGCTGACCGAGGACGGGCTCGAGAAAGCCGAGCGGATGCTCGAAGCGGCGGGGCTGCTAGTCGGCTCGAACCTCTACGATGTCGAGAACACGCTGGTCGTCCACCACCTCGATTCCGCGCTCAAGGGCAACGTGATGTTCAAGCGCGACATCGATTACATCGTCAAAGACGACAAGATCATCATCATCGACGAATTCACGGGGCGGATGATGGACGGCCGGCGCTGGTCGAACGGGCTTCACCAGGCGGTCGAGGCCAAGGAAGGCGTGCAGATCGAGCCCGAAAACCAGACGATGGCGACGGTCACCTTCCAGAACTACTTCCGGATGTACCCCAAGCTTTCGGGGATGACCGGCACCGCCGCGACCGAAGCCGCCGAGTTCTGGGACATCTACAAGATGAGCGTGGTCACCATCCCGACCAACGTGCCCGTGGTGCGGGTCGACGAGGAAGACGAGTTCTACAAGAACACCGCCGACAAATTCGCCGCCATCGCCAAGCTGATCGCGGAAAAGAGCCGCTCGGGCCAGCCGGTGCTGGTCGGCACCGTCTCGATCGAGAAATCGGAGATGCTTTCGGAATTCCTCAACAACGAAGACGTCACGCACGCGGTGCTCAACGCCCGCTTCCACGAGATGGAAGCGCACATCGTCGCGCAAGCCGGGCGGATGGGCACGGTCACCATCGCGACCAACATGGCCGGGCGTGGAACCGACATCCAGCTTGGCGGCAACTACGAGTTCCGCATCGCCGACGAGCTTAGCGAAATGCCCGAAGGCGCCGCGCGCGATACCGCGATCGAAACGATCAAGAGCGAGGTCGCCGCCGAGAAGGCCCGCGTGCTCGAAGCCGGCGGGCTGTGCGTGATCGGCACCGAGCGCCACGAAAGCCGCCGCATCGACAACCAGCTGCGCGGCCGTTCAGGCCGTCAGGGTGACCCCGGGTTGAGCAAGTTCTACTTGTGTCTCGAGGACGACCTGCTGCGCATCTTCGGACCCGACACGTTGTTCGCGCGGATGATGAACAGCAATCTGGCGGATGGCGAAGCGATCGGTTCGAAGTGGCTCTCGAAAGCTATCGAGACCGCGCAGAAGAAGGTCGAGGCTCGCAACTACGATTCGCGCAAACAGGTCGTCGAGTTCGACGACGTGATGAACGACCAGCGCAAGGTGGTTTACGAGCAACGCGCCGAAATCATGGATGCGGATGCGGTCGACGAAGTCGTGGTCGACATGCGCCACGACAGCGTCAATGCGATCGTCGGCGACGCCTGTCCGCCCGGATCGTATCCGGAGCAATGGGATGTCGAAGGGCTTAAGGCGCGTGCGACCGAACTGCTCGGCGCCGAGCCCCCGCTCGACGAATGGCTCGCGGGCGACGGTGTCGAGCCCGACGTCATCTCCGAGCGGCTGATCGAAGCCGCCGACGCCAAGATGGCAGCGAAGATCGCCGACGACCACGACATGTGGCGCCAGGTCGAAAAGAGCGTGCTGCTCGAGCGGATCGACAACCACTGGAAAGAGCATCTCGCCACGCTCGATGCGCTCCGCCAGGTGGTGTTCCTGCGCGCTTACGCCCAGAAAACGCCGATCAACGAGTATAAGCAGGAGGCGTTCGGGCTGTTCGAACGGATGCTCGAGGCGATCCGCGAGGACGTGACGCGGATCCTGATGACCAGCGAAATCCGCATGCCCGATCCGTCGCAATTTGTACTTCCCGATCTGCCCGATTTTCTCACCACGCATATCGATCCGTTCACCGGCGAAAACGACGCGGCGACTCCCGGCGCGGCGGCGATGATGGGCGCGTTGGGTTCGGCAATGTCCGGCCTCGCAACGCTGCCCCCGGCGGGTGAGGGCGATCCTTATGCCGGTCAGGGGCTATCGCGCAATGCGCTGTGCCCGTGCGGATCGGGGCAGAAATACAAGCATTGCCATGGCGCCGATCGCTGATCCTCCCCAATACGGGGAAGGGACCGCCCGCGCAGCGGGTGGTGGTGGGGGCTCTCCCCCGGCACGACGTCCGTGTGGCCGCTAGCCCCCTCCCTCAGCGCTGCGCGCTGCCACCTCCCCGTGCCGGGGAGGAGCTAGTCGATGATCTGGCTCGCGCTCGGCTTTTTCATCACCGCGGTGCTGTACGCCTCGGTCGGGTTCGGCGGAGGCTCGACCTATAGCGCGCTGCTCTCGCTCGCCGGGTTCGATTACCGTCTGCTTCCGCTGCTCTCGCTGGCGTGCAACGTGGTCGTGGTTACCGGCAGCACGATCCGCTTTGCGCGCAGCGGAACGATGCCGTGGCGCGGCGCGCTGGTGCTGTCGCTGGTCGCGGCGCCGTTCGCGTTCCTCGGCGGGCTGACCCCGGTCAAGCAGACGACGTTTCTGTTCCTGCTCGGGCTCAGCCTCGTTCTCGCGGGGTTGGCGCTGCTCCTGCCGCGCCGAACCGAAAGCGAGCAGGCGCCGGCGCGGCTGGCCAAGACGATGCCCTTCGTCGCCGCGCCGGTCGGCTATCTGGCTGGCCTGGTCGGCATCGGCGGGGGCATCTTTTTCGCACCGCTGCTCCACCTGACTCGCTGGGACGGTGTCCGGCGCATCGCGGCGACGACGAGCTTGTTCATCCTGATCAACTCGCTCGCCGGGATCGCAGGACAGTTGGCCAAGCGTGGCGCGAGCGCGTTCGGCGAAGCCATCACTTACGTCCTGCCGCTCCTGATCGCGGTAGTGATCGGTGGCCAGATCGGCAGCCTGCTCGCGCAGCGCCTGCTCCCCGAACGCGTCATCCGCTGGCTCACCGCCGCGCTGACGATCTGGGCCGGGTCGCGGTTGTTGCGGGGCTGAAAACGAAAAGCCCCGCCGCGAGGGCAGGGCTTGTGAGTGGCTCCCCGAGTTGGATTCGAACCAACGACCAAGTGATTAACAGTCACCTACTCTACCGCTGAGCTATCGGGGAACGGCCCTCAGGCAGGGTGCGCCTATACCAATGCGCGCTCGCTTGGCAAGCCGCTTCAGGCCTGGAACTGTTCGGAGAAAATCCGCTCCTCGAGGCTCTTTCCGGGATCGAACAGCAACGTCAGCTGCTGCTCGCGCGCGACGCGGATCTTGACCGAATGAACGTCGCGCACTTCCTTCTGGTCGGCGACCGCGGCGACGGGGCGCTTTTCCGGTTCGTGCACGCGGAACGCGATTTCGTAATGGTCGGGCAGGATCGCCCCGCGCCAGCGGCGCGGACGAAACGGGCTAATCGGGGTCAGCGCGAGCATGTTCGAGCCCAACGGCAAGATCGGCCCGTTGGCGGAGTAGTTGTAGGCGCTCGATCCCACGGGCGTGGACACCAGCACCCCGTCGCCGGCAAGCTCGGCGAGACGGACTTTGCCGTTGACGCTGACTTCCAGCTTGGCGGTCTGGCGCGTTTCGCGCAGGATCGAGACTTCGTTGATCGCGCAAAAGCTCACCTCGTCACCGCTGCCGGTGGTCGCGATCATCGCCAGCGGATTGACAGCGATGGCTCGCGCGCGGGCGACGCGCTCGGCAAGCGGGCGGCTGCTTTTCTGGCGGTTCATGATGAATCCGATGGTGCCCCAGTTGAGACCGTAAGCGGGTATCACCCGCGCATCGTCGAGCATCTGGTGGAGCGTCTGAAGCATAAATCCATCGCCGCCGAGCACGATCGCGATCTCGGCTTCGGCGAGCGAGACGAACGAGCCGCTCGCAGCAAGCGCCGCTGCGGCCTCTTGCGCGCGCGGAGTGGGCGAAGCGAGCAGAGCAAGGCGGGGCAGGGTGCTCATCGCTGTGCAGGCGTAAGCACGCGTGCACGGTTTGGCAACGCGGCAGCCCGCCCGGCGCTCAGGCGGCTTCCGCCTCCGCCGCCTTGCGCGCGATTCCGCTCAGACCGCGGGTCAGTTGGAGCAGCCCGTTCAATCGCGCCTTGGGATCGCTCCACGCGCGATTGACCGCAAGCTTGTGGTCGGGGCGCAGCTTGATCGTCCCGGCGAGCCGTTGGGCATAAGCGACCAGCCCCGCGGGATCGGGGAAGCTGTCGTTGTGGAAGCTGACCAGCGTGCCTTTGGCGCCGACGTCGATCTTGGCGATATTGGCCTCGATCGCCTGGCGCTTGATCTCGATCAGCTTGACCAGGTTGGCGGTTGGCGGGGGGAGCGCGCCGAAGCGGTCGATCATCTCGGCCGAGATGCCCTCGATCTCGGTCGCGTCCTCGGCATCGTTGAGGCGGCGGTAAAGCGCCATCCGCACCGCGAGGTCGGGGACGTAGTCCTCGGGGATCATGATCGGCGCATCGACGGTGATCTGCGGGCTCGGGCCGCGCTCGCGCTCCAATCCGATCTCGCCCGCCTTGGCGCTGAGGATCGCGTCCTCGAGCATCGACTGGTAAAGCTCGAACCCGACTTCGCGGATGTGCCCCGATTGCTCGTCGCCGAGCAGATTGCCCGCGCCGCGGATGTCAAGATCGTGGCTGGCGAGCTGAAACCCCGCGCCAAGGCTGTCGAGATCGCCGAGCACCTTGAGCCGCTTTTCGGCGACTTCGGACAGCTGGGTGTCCGCAGGAGTGGTCAGGTACGCGTAAGCACGCAGCTTGGCGCGCCCCACTCGCCCGCGCAGCTGATAAAGCTGGGCGAGCCCAAAGCGATCCGCGCGGTGGATGATGATCGTGTTGGCGCTCGGAATATCGAGCCCGCTTTCGACGATCGTGGTCGAGAGCAGAACGTCGTACTTGCGCTCGTAGAACGCGCTCATCCGTTCCTCGACCTCGGTCGGGCTCATCTGGCCGTGCGCGGCGACCGAATTCACTTCGGGCACGGTCTTGCGCAGCCACTCCTCGACCTCGGGCATGTCGGCAATGCGCGGCACGACGATGAAGCACTGCCCGCCGCGATGATGCTCGCGCAGCAGCGCCTCGCGCATCACCATGTCGTCCCATTCCATCACGTACGTGCGCACCGCGAGCCGATCGACCGGCGGAGTCTGGATCGTCGATAGCTCGCGCAGCCCGCTCATCGCCATCTGCAGTGTGCGCGGGATCGGCGTGGCGGTGAGGGTGAGAACGTGGACATCGACGCGCAGCTGCTTGAGCTTTTCCTTGTGGGTGACCCCGAAGCGCTGCTCCT
>JBBRER010000041.1:0-16652 GCA_038202745.1 Sphingomonadales bacterium | reverse complement strand
TTGGCTGGCGCGCCGTCATGCTGACGGCTGAAGAGCCGCGCGCCGTTCGCTCATCAACTCGGCCCTGCGTGCGAAGCGGTGACGGGTCGGACTCGCGTCGCATCCGTCGGCCACGGGGCATACCCCGGTTTTTGCAGCAGGGGATCGCCCGCCGCTCTTCGCATCGTGGTTCGCGGACGCCTCCGCTAGGGGACGCGCCGGTCACTTGTGCGGAAGCCGAGAGACGAAGGCCTGCCGCCTCCCGCACCCGCCGCGTTGTCGATTCCCGGGAGGAAGCGACGCGCGGGCGTATAACCTAAATGGTTCGTTTTGTCAAGTGCAGACTTGCGCGGTGGGGCCGCGCGCGTCACCACGCGCCCGTGACGCTTCAGCGGATCCTCATTGTCGGCTGCGGCAACATGGGCCGGGCAATGCTCGCCGGGTGGCTGCGCGCAGGCGTCGATCCGGCGCGGTTCACCGTGGTCGATCCGGCGCTGGCCGAAGCGCCGGGCGGAGTGGAGCTGCTCCACCAGTCGCCTGCCGCACGCTTCGATGCGATCGTGCTGGGAATCAAACCGCAAGCTTTCGCGGCGGTGGCGCCGTCGTTGGCCGCGGCGAGCGAAGGGGCGGTGGTGCTGTCGCTCCTCGCTGGGGTTGAGCTACGCACGCTCGCCGCGCGGCTTCCCGGCGCGGCAGCGCATGTGCGGGTCATGGCCCACCTTGGCGCGGCGCGAGGCAAATCGCCGATCGCGCTCGCGGGTGGCGGGCCACGCGCGGACATCGAGACGCTGATGGCGTCGCTGGGCCCGGTCGAATGGGTCGCGGAAACCCAGATGGACCTGCTTACCGCGCTGGTCGGGTCGGGACCGGGGTTCGTCTACCGGTTCGTCGCCGCGCTGGCCAAAGGCGCGACCGAGCTCGGGCTCGATGCCGTTCAGGCCGAGCGCCTCGCGCTGGCAATGTGCGAGGGCGCGACCGAGCTTGCCGCGGCTGCGGACGAGAGTCCGGCGGAGCTCGCACGCCGCGTCGCCAGCCCGGGCGGCACGACCGAGGCCGGGCTGGCGGTGCTCGATGCCGACGCCGCGCTCGAACGGCTGATCGTCGCCACTTTGCGCGCCGCGCGCGACCGCGGGGCGGAACTGGCGAGTGGATCGCGCGGCTGAACGCGACAAATCGCGACAACCGCGCTTGCGGTTTCGCTTGAAAGCGGCGCGGCGAGCGACGATATTGCGATTATCGCACCCAGCTCGGGCGCGAACAACGGAGTGATGTGAGCCATGGCTAACTGGAACGACCCCCAGCCGACGCGCCGGGACGCCCGGACAGGCTTCGGCGCGTCTCCCACCATCGACGGGGCCGTTGGCCAGACCGTCGATCAGGGGCTGCGCCGCCACATGCTGTCGATTTACAACTACATGGCCTCGGGCGTGTTGCTTTCGGGCACCGTCGCGCTGCTATTCGCGCGGTCGGGAATGGCCGAGCAGGTTTTCGCCACCCCGCTGCGTTGGCTGATCGTGCTTGCGCCGCTCGGCTTCGTAATGGCGATGAGCTTCGGCCTGGCCAAAATGCGGACAAGCACGCTCCAGGCGCTGTTTTGGGGGTTCAGCGTGGTCATGGGGCTGTCGCTGTCGACCGTGCTGCTGATCTACACCGGCGCTTCGATCGCGGGGACGTTCTTCGCCACCGCGGGCGCGTTCGCCGGATTGAGCCTGTTCGGCTACACCACCGGGCGCGATCTGTCGGGCCTCGGCACGTTCTTCATCATGGGCGTGATCGGGCTGATCGTCGCTTCGCTGATCAACCTGTTCCTGCAATCGCCGGGGCTTTACTGGGCGATCAGCTTCCTCGGCGTGCTGATCTTCGCCGGGCTTACCGCGTACGACACCCAGCGGCTCAAGCGCGAATACGCCTACGTGCGCGGCACCGAGATGCAGGGCAAAGTCGTGGTGATGGGCGCGCTCCAGCTCTATCTCGATTTCATCAACATGTTCCTGTTCCTGCTGCGCTTCATGGGCAGCCGCCGCTGAGCGCCGCTGCCGAACTGACGACCTGTAGTGCCCGGCGCGCGACCGATCGCGCGCCGGGCATTTTCTTTGTCCGAACGGGGCGTTAGGGAAACGCTTCATGCTGCCGCAAGCCGGGTTGCGGCATGGGGCAAGCGAACGAGGATCGGGACGGGACGTAAATGACACGGTCGATGAAAACCAAACTCGTGTTCGGCATGATCGCGCTGGCGCTGGCGGGCGCCGCCGACGCCAAGAAGAAGAAGGCGCCGCCTCCGCCTCCGCCACCGCCGCCGCCGCCAGTAGTGGTGGTCATTCCCCCGCGCCCGCTCCCGCCGCTCAACGCCTCGAAGCTGCTGACGATCGCACCGGTCGGCCCAGACGGCGCGCGCCGCACGATCAACTACGCGATTACACCCGCGCAAACGGTGTGGAACTTTCGTTCAGCCTATAACGTCGCCGCGCTCGATTGCCTGCGCCCCGAGCACGCCGAGATCCTCACCGGCTACAAGAAGTTCCTCAAGACCAACGCCAAGGCGCTGGCGGCGACCAATCGCGCCGTCGATCGCGAGTACAAGGCGCGCTTCGGCCTCAAATTCATCCGTCCGCGCGAAGCCTACATGACGCAAGTCTACAACTTCTACGCTATGCCGCCGACGGTTCCGCAGTTCTGCGATGCCGTCCTGACGATGTCGCGCCAGTCGCTGACCGTCCTGCCCAAGGATGTGGCGTCGTTCTCCGCGGCGCAGCTGCCGCTGCTCGACAATGTGTTCGAGCAGTTCTTCCGCGCCTACGACCAATGGCACACCGACGCCGCGCTGTGGGACGCGCGCTATGCCCCCACGCCGACCGCGCCCGCGCTGCCGCCGGCGTTCGCAACCCCCGCCGCGACGGTCACGCTGACCGCACCGGGAGCCGCGGTAACTGCCGCTCCTGCCGCCGCGACCGCGCCGCCGGCCACGGTGGTTACGCTCCCCGCGCTGGTTCCCGCAGCCCAGCCGACGCCCGCGCCGACAGCCTCCAGCACGATGGGGCCCAAGCTGCCCGGCACCTGAATTTAGCGCTTCCACGCGTCCCCGCGCTTCGCTAAGGGCCGCCTCTCGCGCGCGGGCAGCCGTTTGCGAACCTGCACTGGAACGGGGCCGTAGCTCAGCTGGGAGAGCGCGTCGTTCGCAATGACGAGGTCAGGGGTTCGATCCCCCTCGGCTCCACCAGTGCTGTTTGGGCTCAGAATTGACCCATGCCGGGCTGCAAATCGCGTCCTCCTGCGCTTCCGGTGCTCACGACCAATAAGGTCGCTGCGCGCCGGTTCTCGGAGTCCACGATTTTCGCTCCGGCCTGAGCCAATTCTGAGCCCAAACAGTGTCCCCACGCTCGCTCAGCCTGAGCCTGTCGAAGGCCGCGCGCGACATTCGCCCTCCAAGCCGGTAACGACCCGCCATGCACTTCCTCGACCAGGCCAAAATCTACGTTCGCTCCGGCGCCGGCGGGCCGGGGGCGGTGGCGTTTCGGCGCGAGAAGTATGTCGAGTACGGCGGCCCCGACGGTGGCAACGGCGGGCGCGGCGGGGACATCGTGTTCGAGGCGGTGGCCGGGCTCAACACGCTGATCGACTTTCGCTACACCCAGCATTTCAAAGCCCCGCGCGGCGTTCCGGGGATGGGCAAGAACCGCACCGGGGCGGCCGGGCGCGATCTGACGATCAAGGTTCCGATCGGCACACAGGTGCTTGACGAGGATCGCGAAACGCTGCTTGCCGATCTGACCGAGGCCGGGCAGCGCGTGGTGCTGCTCGAAGGGGGCCTCGGCGGGCGCGGCAACGCCAGCTACAAGACCAGCACCAACCGCGCACCGCGCCAGTTTCAGCCGGGCTTGCCATTCCAGGAAAGCTGGGTGTGGCTGCGGCTGAAGCTGCTCGCCGACGCCGGGCTGGTCGGCCTGCCCAACGCCGGCAAATCGACGTTCATCAACGCGATCACCAACACCCACGCCAAAGTCGGCGCCTATGCGTTCACCACGCTGGCCCCGCAGCTCGGCGTGGTGCGCCACCGCGAGCGCGAATTCGTGCTCGCCGACATTCCCGGGCTGATCGAGGGCGCCGCCGAGGGCGCCGGGGTGGGCGACCGCTTCCTCGGCCATATCGAACGCTGCCGCGTGCTGATCCACCTGATCGACGTGACCGGGACCGACCCGATCGAGGCGCTGCGGATCATCGAGGACGAGCTGGCGGCGTACGGCGCGGGTCTCGACGAGAAGCCGCGGCTGGTCGCGCTCAACAAGATCGATCTCGTCGACGCCGAGCTGGTCGAGGCGTTCTCGGCCGAGTTGGTCGGCGCGGGCGCGGCGCGGGTATTCCCGATCTCGGGCGCGACCGGCAAAGGGATCGAGGCGCTGCTCGATGCGGTGACCGGATACCTTCCCGCGGCGACGGTCACCGAACGCCCCGACGGCGAGCGCGAAGCGGCGGACGAACAGGATTGGTCGCCGCTCTAAGCACACGCGCAACATCTCGACTTGGCCGACTTGCATCGCCGCGCCAATTCCCTAAGCCCCGCGCCGATGCCCATCGCCCGCCTAGCCGACCTGCTCGATCCGGCCGCCTGCCCGCGGCTGGTGGTCAAGGTCGGCTCGGCGCTGCTGGTCGGCCCCGGCGGCCCGCGCCGCGCGTGGCTGGCGTCGCTCGCCGCCGAGCTTGCCGCGGCGGTGCAGCGCGGTCAGCAGATCATCGTCGTGTCGTCGGGGGCGATTGCGCTGGGCGCGGCGCGGCTCTCGCTTACCAAGGGTGGGCGCGGCAGCCTGGCCGATGCGCAGGCCGCGGCCGCGGTCGGGCAGATAGCGCTCGCCGGGCTGTGGGCAGAGCTGCTCGCCGAACGCGGCCTCACCGCCGCGCAGCTCCTGCTGACGCTCGACGATCTCGAAGACCGCCGCCGCTACCTCAATGTCACCGCGACCTTGGGCCGGCTGCTCAGCGCGGGCGCGATCCCGGTGGTCAACGAAAACGACAGCGTCGCGACGCACGAAATCCGCTTCGGCGACAACGACCGCCTAGCCGCGCGCGTCGCGCAAGCCGCGCAGGCCAGCGCGGTGCTGCTGCTCTCCGACGTCGACGGGCTATACGACCGCGATCCGGTGGATCCCGGTGCGAAGGTGATATCCGAAGTGCGCGGGGTGACGCTCGCGATCCACGCGCTCGCCGCTGCCGCGTCGGGCTCGGGGATGGGCTCGGGCGGAATGGCCTCGAAGCTCCAGGCGGCCGAGATCGCGGAGCGTGCCGGGATCGCGCTGGCCATCGCCAACGGCACCGTCGATGCGCCGCTCGTGCGGATGGCGGGCGAAGACATCGGCACGTTGTTCCTTCCGCGCGCCCGCACCGCCGCGCGCAAGGCGTGGCTCGGCGGGCGGCTTCGGCTGAAAGGCGCGCTGACCATCGACGCCGGCGCGGCGCGCGCGCTGGCCAAAGGCGGAAGCCTGCTTGCGGCGGGGATAGCGCAAGTCGAGGGCGAGTTCGTCCGCGGCGACGCGGTTGCGATCCGCGATGCCAGAGGCGCCACGCTCGGGCACGGGCTTGCCGAATACGACGCGATCGAGTGCGCGAGCCTGATGGGCCGCCAGTCCGCCGAGCATGCCGCGCTGCTCGGCTACGCGCCGCGATCGGCCGTGATCCACCGCGACCAGCTGGTGCTGCTGTGAGTGTCGCGGTCACCGGCGCGACCGGGTTCGTCGGACAGACGTTGCTGGACCGCGCGGCGCAATCGAAGGTTGCCGTGCGCGCGCTGGCGCGCCGACCGCAGCAACCCCGCAAGGGCGTAGCGTGGGTCGCGGGCGATATCGCCGACCGCAAAGCGTTGGCTCGGCTCGTTCAGGGCGCCGAGGCCGTGATCCACGTCGCCGGGGTGGTCAATGCTCCCGACGCCGCCGGGTTCGAAGCGGGCAACGTCGCGGGCACGCTGGCGTTGATCGAAGCCGCGGTCGAGGCAGGCGTCCCCCGGTTCGTGTTCGTCTCCTCGCTCACCGCGCGCGAGCCGGCCCTCTCCGCCTACGGCGCAAGCAAGGCGCGCGCCGAGAAGATCGTCATGGCCAGCGGGCTCGACTGGACGATCGTGCGTCCGCCCGCGATCTACGGCCCGCGCGACACCGAAATGTTCGACCTGTTCAAGCTTGCGCGCTTGGGTGCGATCCCGATGCCGCCGCGCGAAGGGCGCTCGAGCCTGATCCACGTCGATGATCTCGCGCGGCTGTTGATGGCGCTGGTACCCGGCGGCGAGGCGGTCAGCCACCGCGTGTTCGAGCCCGACGATGGCAAAGCGGGCGGGTGGGGCCACTACGAGCTTGCCCGCGCCATCGGCTGGGCGATGGGAAAGCGGCCGTGGGTGGTGCATCTCTCACGCGCTGCACTCGATCGCGCGGCTAGAGTGGACCGGCTGCTGCGGCGCGGCAAGGCCAAGCTGACCCCCGATCGCGTGAGCTACATGGCGCACCCCGACTGGACCGTCAGCGCCGAAGCCGCAGTTCCCCCGTCGATATGGACGCCCCGACTACCAACGCGCGAAGGGCTCAAAGCCACGGCAAAGTGGTATCGCGAAAATAGGTGGCTCTAGCCCCCGATTTGCAGGTCTGCGCCAATCCCATAGAGTGACGACGGGAAGCGCGAGTCGCGGCTGCGGAATTGACCGCCTTCGCGACAGAACTGGGGGAATGGAAATGAAGAAAATCGTACTGATCGCCGCGCTGGCTGCGGCTTCCGCCTGCTCGAAGCCCGCGCCCGACGCGGATGCGAGCGCTGCGCCCGAAGCGAGCGCGCCGGCTGCAACCGCGACCAACATCGCCGCCGACGGCAAACCTTCGGTCGGCAAGTACAAGGTGACCTCCGCCGACGGCAAGACCATGGTTGAAGAGACAAAGGCCGACGGCACTTACGTCGACACCGCCGACGGGAAGGTCGTCGAAACCGGCCGGTGGGAGCAGAAGTCGCAGGCGGTCTACTGCTACACCAAAGACGGAAAAGGCGAGGCGCAGAAGTGCAACGACGAAAAGGTCGAGAACGGCGTCTACACCTCGCGCAATCCCGACGGGAAGACCTCGACGGTGGTGCGGATCGAGGGCTGATCCGCGGCACATGATGCAAGGCCCCGGCCACAGCGGCCGGGGCCTTTGCTATAGAAACGGCTCGTAGCCCGGAGGCAGCTTGGCGGCGTCTCCCGGCGTGTGGATTCCGCATTCGGTCTTGTCCCACCCGCGCCAGCGGCCTGCGCGCGGGTCTTCGCCCGCGGCGATGGTGCTGGTGCACGGCGAGCAGCCGATCGAGGGATAGCCGCGTTCGACCAACGGATGCGGTGGGAGTCCGGTGGCGACGAAATACTCGGCGATCTGGTCGGCACTCCAGTCGATCAGCGGGTTGATCTTGATCCGGCCCGCGCTGTCGCTTGAATCGAGTTCGAACCGGGGAAGCGCGGCGCGGCCCGCGTTCTGGAAGCCTTTGCGCCCGGTCAGCGTCGCGTCGAACTCGGCGAGCGCGCGCGCCAACGGGCGGACCTTGCGCAGATCGCAGCAACCGTCGGGATCGTACGACCACCTTAGCCCCGTGGCGTCGCTCGCCGCAAGGTCGGCGGGATCGGGGGTGAGAGTGCGCACATCGGTCAGCCCAAGCGCGGCGGCGATCGCGTCGCGGTAGCCGAGCGTTTCGGCAAAATGCTTGCCGGTATCGAGGAACAGGACCGGGACCGAGCGATCGACACTGGCGACCAGATGGAGCAGCACCGCGCTTTCGGCACCGAAGCTGGAGACGATCGCCAGCCGCCCGGCGAGCCCCTCGTCGATGACCTTCGCGATCAGATTGCGCGTGGTGGTGCCCTCGAAGCGCGCGTTGAGCGCTGCGACTTCGCGCGCAGTGAAGCGCGGCGCGGTGTCGATCAGGTCGAGCCTGCGCGCTGCCTCAGCCATGCGTCGCCTCGCGGCTGCGGAGCGCCCAGATCGGAGTGCTGTCGTCCGCCGCCGATTGATAGACGTACGGGAACCGCGCGACCGCGGCCTCGACTTCGGCGGGCTCGAACGGAACTTGCGGAGCGAAGCTGTCGAAGCCGCAGCGGCGCATGAAGAACAACAGATCGATCAGCACGTCGCCTTCGGCGCGAAGCTCCCCGGCATAGCCTGCCTCGCGCAGGATTTGCGCGCTCGAAAATCCGCGCCCGTCGCGAAAGCGCGGGAACGAGATTTCGACCAACCGCAGCCGCGCGAGATGGGGGATCAGCAATCGCGCGTCCTCGCCCGCCTCGACGCGCACTGCGGTGGCGTCGCTCTGTTCGAGGAACGCGTCGAGCGTGACCGAGGGCTCCTCGTGCTCGGCTTCGTCGCGGAAACGCAATGGGTTTTGGAAGGAGGGGGGCTCACCCATAGATCGCCTCCTTGAACGGCGCGAAGCCGATGCGGCGGTAGGTGTCGAGGAAGCGTTCGCCCGGGTCGCGCGCGGCTTTGTAACAATCGATCGCGCGCTCGACCGCGTCGATGATCCCGTCCTCGTCGAACCCAGGGCCGGTGATCTTGGCCAGGCTCGCGTCTTCCGCGCCCGATCCGCCGAGCAGCAGCTGGTAGTTCTCGGTGCCTTTGCGATCGACCCCGAGGATGCCGATGTGCCCCGCGTGGTGATGCCCGCAGGCGTTAATGCAGCCCGAAATCTTGATCTTGAGCTCGCCGAGGTCACGCTGGCGCTCGGCATTGCCGAAGCGCTGCGCGATCTTCTGCGCGACCGGGATCGAACGCGCGTTGGCGAGGCTGCAATAGTCGAGCCCCGGGCAGGCGATGATGTCACTGACCGAATCGAGATTGGCGGTGGCGAGGCCGGCGCCGGCCAGCGCCGCCCATACCGCGGGCAGATCGACTTTGCGCACGTGGGGGAGAACGATGTTCTGCGCGTGGGTCACGCGCAGTTCGTCGAAGCTGTAGCGCTCGGCGAGGTCGGCGAGCAGTTCGATCTGTTCGGTCGAGGCATCACCCGGGATTTCGCCGATCGGCTTGAGGCTGACGTTGACGATCGCGTAGCCGCTCGCCTTGTGCGGCTTGGTCTGGCTGTCGAGCCACGCCGCGAACGCCGGGTCGGAACGGTCGATGTCCTCGCTCAGCCCGGTTTCGAACGGCGGGGCTTCGAAATGGGCGGCGATGCGGTCGAACTCGGCGCGCGGGAAATCGCTGCCGTTGGGAAGGATCGCCTGCCACTCGGCCTCGACCTGGCGGGTGAATTCCTCGTGTCCAAGCTCGTGGACGAGAATCTTGATCCGCTGCTTGTGGATGTTGTCGCGCCGCGCGTTGCGGTTCCACACGCGCAGCACCGCCTCGAGATAACTGACGAGGTTGTCGGCGGGCAGGAACGCGCGGATCAGCGGGGCGACGAACGGGGTGCGGCCCATCCCGCCGCCGACGTAGACTTCAAAGCCCGTTTCGCCCGCCTCGCCCCGCACAATCTTGAGCCCGACATCGTGGAGGCGGATCGCGGCGCGGTCCTCGTTCGCGGCGGTCAGCGCGATCTTGAACTTGCGCGGCAGGTAGCTGAATTCGGGATGGAACGTCGTCGCCTGGCGGACCAGTTCGGCCCACGGGCGCGGGTCGCAGATTTCGTCCGCCGTGGCCCCGGCGTACTGGTCCGAACTGACGTTGCGGATGCTCTCGCCGCTGGTCTGGATGGCGTGCATCTCGACCGTCGCGAGGTCGGCAAGAATGTCGGGCGCGTCCTCGAGCTTGATCCAGTTGTACTGGATGTTCTGGCGCGTGGTGAAGTGCCCGTAACCGCGATCGTACTTGCGCGCGATATGTCCGAGCATCCGCATCTGGCGCGAATCTAGCGTCCCATACGGGATCGCGACGCGCAGCATGTAGGCATGGAGCTGGAGGTAGAGCCCGTTCTTGAGCCGCAGCGGCTTGAACTGGTCCTCGCTCAGCCGCCCCGCGATCCGCCGGCGAACCTGGTCGCGGAACTCGGCGACGCGCGCGTCGATCATCGCCTGGTCGTATTTGTCGTAGCGGTACATCAGATCACCCAGTTCCCCGCCGCGGGATCGGCGGGCGCGAGCGTCAAGTCGGGGCGAACGGTCGGACCGAACGCGCGAACGCGGTCCTTGATATGCGCAGGACGCACGCCGTTCGCGTCGCGGTTCGCCTCAATCGCATAGCTGCCGTTGACGCGCCGCGCGGCTTCCTCGCGCGCGAGGATCGTCTCGGCGTGCTCGCCGACGTCGGCTGCGTCGCCGACGTGGAGCGACCATTGGACGCCGTCCCACCACACCACCGCGCCGCTCTTGAGGTCGTTGCCGGTGAGGATTTTCATCGCACGATCTCCAGCGCGAGCGCGGCCAGCGGCGCATCGGCGGGCGCGGCGGCGACTTCGCCGACCACGATCACCGCCGGGCTCTTGACCCGCTCACGCTCGACCAGCGCGGCGAGCCCGGCGATCGGCGCGCGCAGCACGCGCATCTCGGGCCGCGTCGCGTTCTCGATCACCGCGACGGGCATTGCCGGGGCAAGCCCGTCGGCGATGAGCTTGTCCGCGATCCCCTCGGCGGTGGCGACGCCCATGTAGATCACCAGCGTCCGCCCGCGCCCGGCGAGGCCCGACCAGTCCTGCTCGGTCAGACCCTTGCACTGGCCTGCAACGAACGTGACCGCCGAGGCGGCATTGCGGTGGGTGAGCGGGATTTGCGCGGCGGCGGCGGCGCCGAGCGCGGCGCTGACTCCGGGGACGACTTCCATCCGCACCCCCGCGGCGCGGCAGGCCTCGGCCTCTTCGCCGCCGCGTCCGAACACGAATGGATCGCCGCCTTTGACGCGGACCACGTCGTTCCCGGCGAGCGCTTCGCGGACCAGCAGCGCGTCGATTTCGGCTTGCGGCATGGTGTGGCGCGCGCGGCGTTTGGCGACCGAGATCAGCCGTGCCGAAGCCGGGGCGAGCGCGAGGATTTCGGGCGCCACCAGCCCGTCGTGGACGATCAGCCGGGCGTTCATGATCAACCGTGCGGCGCGCAGCGTCAGCAGATCGGGATCGCCGGGGCCGGCGCCGACCAGATAGACGGTTCCAGGGGCTGTGCGCGCGTCTTGCATGACGCTTGTAGTGTGGTTGCCGCGCCTCTTCCGCCAGCGAGAATGGCTTGGCGCGCGCTAAGCGGAGCTATCCGGCCACTCTCGGACCCGCACGATCCGGTCGGCCGGGTCGGGCAACAGCACCCCGTGCTCCTGGAACAGCCGCCACATCGCCTTGAGCACGTCGGAGCGAATGTTGCCGAGCCCTTCTTCGGGATCGTTGACCCACACGCGGATTTCGAACTTCATCCCCGCTTCGGCGAATTCGAGCAGCCACACCGCCGGCGGCGGCGCTTTGAGTACGCGCGGCGAAGCGAACACGGCTTCCTTCATCAGGCGCTCGGCGAGATCGAGATCGGCCCCGGTGGCGACCGTCACCGGAATGCGGATGCGCACGTCGCGGCTCGAATACGACCAGTTTTCGACCTGCTGGGTCATCAGCAGTTCGTTGGGGATCAGATATTCCTTCTTGTCGCGAGTGATCACCGAAACCGCGCGAATGCCGATTTTCTTGACCTGCCCGACCGCGCGCTCGTTGCCGCCCGCATCGATCGCGATGACATCGCCGGGCTTGATCGAGCGGTCCATCAGCAGGATGATCCCGGCGATCAGATTGCCGAAAGTCTTCTGCAGCCCGAACCCGACCGCCAGCCCGAACGCGCCCGAGAACACCGTCAGCGCGGTCAGGCTGATCCCGAGAACGTCGATCCCAATCAGTACCGCGAGCACCCACACCGCGATCGAGACCAGCTTCTCGCCGAGCAACTGCTGGGCCGCGCTCAGCCGGGTAAGCCGCGCGAACAGGCGCCGCGCGAGGCGGCTGCCGAACCAGGCGAACGCGATCACGCCGGCGATCACGATCAACGCGACCGCCGTGCCCCACAGCGAGACGCGGTGCGTGCCGACATCGAAGCCGATCCGGTCGAGCCAGGCGATGGTCTGGACGACGTGGCTGTTCGAGCCGAACAGCTGATTAACGAGCGGTGCGCGCGGCACGGTCATGCTTCGCCCCGCCACGCGGCGAGCCCGCGTTCGAGATCGGCGAGGAGGTCGCCTGCGTCCTCCAGCCCGATCGAGAGCCGCACCCCGAAGCGGTCGGCCGCGTCCATCCCGGGCAGCGGCCATTGGCTTGCCGACCGCGCCGAGGCCGGATCGATCGGGGTCACCAGGCTTTCGAACCCGCCCCAGCTATAGCCGATCCCGAACAGCGCCAACGCGTCGACGAAGGCGTCGCGTGCGGCGCCGTCGCGGCCTTTGAAGACCACGCTGAACAAGCCGCAACCGCCGGTGAAGTCGCGGCTCCACAGCTCGTGCCCGGGCGCGCCGGGGAGCATCGGGCACAGCACGCGCGCGACTTCGGCGCGGCCTTCGAACCAGCGCGCAATCCGCAGCGCGCTTTCGGCCTCGCGCGCGATCCGCACCCCCATCGTGCGTAGGCCGCGCAGCGCCAGCGCGGCATCGTCGGGCGAGGCGACCTGGCCGAGCGCCTGCGCGGTTTTGCGCAGCTTCGCGTACCACGCCCGGCCCGCGCTCGCGCTGCCGAGCATCAGGTCCGAATGGCCGCCGACGTGCTTGGTCAGGCTCATTACGCTGATGTCCGCGCCGCGCGCCAGCGCGGGAAAGCCGAGCGGGCTCGCCCAGGTGTTGTCGAGGATCACGGTCAGCCCGCGCGCCTTGGCGGCGGCGGCGAGCGCGGGGACGTCCTGGACTTCCATCGTCAGGCTGCCCGGGCTTTCGAGCAGTACGCAGCGGCTGCGCTCGCAGATCGCGGCGGCGAATGCGCCCGCATCGAGCGGGTCGAAGAACCGCGTCTCAACGCCGAAGTTCTTGAGCAGCCCGTTCGCCAGCGTCCGGCTCGGTTCGTAAGCGTTGTCGGTCAGCAGCAGGACGTCGCCGGGGTGCAGCGCGGCGAGCAGTGCACCGGCGATTGCCGCGACGCCCGAGGGATAGAGCATCGTCCCCGCCGCGCCCGGCTCGAGCTCAGTCAGCGCGTCGGCGAGCGCCCACTGCGTCGGCGCCCCGCGGCGGCCATAGAAGAACCGCCCGTCCTCATTGCGCTTCGGACCCTGCTTGAGCGCAGCGGTATCGGCGTAAAGGTGCGTCGAGGCGCGATAGATGGGCGGATTGACCACCGGCCCGGTCCACTCGGCGCGTCGTCCCCCCGTTACGAGCCGGGTTGCGGGGGTGAGGTCTTGAGGAGGAGTCTTCGTCATGTCGCTCCTCGGTCCCCACCCCGCTTGCGGGAGGGGTTAGGGGTGGGTCTGTCGCGACATCGGTTTGGCCCACCCCCGGCCCCTCCCGCAAGCGGGAGGGGTGATCGCGGTTAGCCAACCGCGCCCGTTTCCTTCGGCATGGCAGGATCGGCGCCCCATTCGCTCCAGCTGCCGTCGTAGAGCGCGACGTCGTCCTTGCCGATCAGGTGCAGCGCGAACAGCACGACCGCCGCGGTGACGCCGCTGTTGCAAGTGGTGACGATGGGTCTTGCCAGATCGATCCCCGCCTCGGTCATTGCGGCGCGCAATGCGGCCCTGTCCTTGAACGTCCCGTCGGCGGCGAACAGCGCGGTGTAGGGCAGATTGCGCGATCCGGGGATGTGGCCATTGGCCATGCCCGCGCGTGGGTCGAGCTTTTCACCCGAGAATCGCGCGAAGTCGCGCGCATCGACGACTTGCTCGGCGCCACTGTCGAGATTGGCGAGCATGTCCGCCTTGCCGCGCACTGTCGCTGGGTCGTCCGAGACGGTGAAGCGGCTGTTTCGCGAGTTCTCTCGGCCCGCGACGAGCGGTCGCCCCTCGGCCTTCCACTTCGCGATGCCGCCGTCGAGGATCGCGACGTCGCATGCGCCGAATTTGCGCAGCATAAACCATGCGCGCGCCGCGGTCTTCACCGCGCTGTCGTCGTAAAGCACGATCCGGCTGCCGTCGCCGAGCCCAAGCGTCTCCATCGTCCTGGCGAACATTTCTGCCGAGGGCAGCGTGTTGTCGACCGGTGCGGAGGCGTCGATCAACGTGGCGAGGTCCATGAACACCGCTCCCGGAATATGGCCGGCTTCGTATTCCGCGGCGGCGTCGCGCCCGGCCGCGGGCAGGTGGCGGGTGGCGTCGACGACGCGCAAGTCGCTCGCCCCGATCTCGCCGGCGAGCCATTCGGTCGAAACGAGGCTGTCCAAAGCGTCCTCCTAGTTCACCGCGCGCTGGCCGATCCGCGAATACGTGCGCGGACCCAGATCGAGGCGGAATGGCCGCAGCTGCGCGCCGGCGGTCTGGGACTCCTCGCCGACGACATAAGTGCGCGTCACCGCAACACGCCCGCGCCCGTCCGCCCCGGCTTCGACGCGGAAGCGCGCGAGCGGAATGAACAGCGCCTGTGCGCCCGCGCGGATCGGCGCGATCATCGTCAACGGAACGCGGATATCGCCGGAGAACTCGGCGCTTTCGCCGGGCGCGAGCGTGGCGAGCTGGTGGCGCTGCTCGAGATGCTGCGCGGCGCCCGCGACCTGCCGCTCGGCTGGGACTTGCGCTTGCGCGGCGATCATGTCGCCTTCGATCGCGAGCCCCGACAGCGCGGTGCCGGTGTGGTTGGTCAGCGTGAGCTTGTAGCTGAGCGTCGTCGCCATCAGCGAGGCGTTCATTCGCGTCGCCTCGAGCGCCAGCGCGATCCCACGCGAAGGCTCGGCAAGCGCGGCAGGCTCGGGAGGTGCGGGCACTTCGGCGATTGCCGGAGCCGGTTCGGGCTCGGCAACGGCGAGTTCCACGACCACCGGCGGTTCGAACTCGATCGTCGGCGCAAGCTCACTCTGCCGCCGCCGCCGCCACGCGATCCCGCCGACGGCGGCGGCAAGCAGCGCCATGAGGCCGAGCCCCCAGGGCCATATCGAACCGCCCTGCGCGACCGCGGGCGCCGCGACGCCTGGCGTCGAGCCGGGAACGGCGCCTAGCGAAGGGAATCCGGGCGGCGGAGCCGAAGCCGCGACAGTCGGCGCGGCCGTTGCGGATGCGGCCGCGCCGGGCGCGACGGCCTGTCGCGACGCCGAGGGGAAGACTGGGCCGGGCCCCGTGGTCGTTCTCGACACGGCAGCCGAACGCACGGTCGGCGGCGCCGCCGCGGCGCTGGTCGGCGCAGGTGCGGTCGGCGCGGCGCTGCTCGAACAGAAAATCGACGGCGTGTTTTTCACTGGTTCGCATGCCACCGGCGCGCACATCGCGCAGGCCGTGAGCAATAGGTTCGTCAAGCTGCAGTTGGAGCTTGGCGGCAAGGACCCGACCTATGTCTGCGATGACGCCGACCCACAAGCCGCCGCCGAATCGCTGGCCGATGGCGCGATGTACAACACCGGACAGAGTTGCTGCTCGGTCGAGCGCATCTATGTCCACGAAAAAATCTACGACAAGTTCGTGCAAGCCTTCGTCGATACCGTCAAGACCTTCAAGACCGGCGACCCGATGAGCGACGACACCTATATCGGCGCCATCACGCGCGCGCCGCAGCTCGACGTGCTCGACGCCCAGGTGGCGGACGCCAAGGCCAAAGGCGCCAAGCTATTGATCGGTGGCGCGCGCGGCGCCGGCCCCGGCAACTGGTACCAGCCCACCGTGTTTGCCGACGTCAACCACAAGATGGACTTGATGCGCGAAGAAAGCTTCGGCCCCATCATCGGCATCCAGAAGGTGAAGGACGATGTCGAGGCAGTGCGCTTGATGAACGACACGCGCTACGGCCTGACGGCCGGCGTGTTCTCACACGACGAAGCGCGTGCCAAGGCGCTGATGGCGCAGCTCAACGCCGGCAGCGTCTACTGGAATTGTTGCGACCGTGTCAGCCCGCGCCTGCCCTGGTCGGGCCATGGCGACTCAGGCGTCGGCGTGACGCTGTCGACCTACGGCATCCAGACCTTCACGCGGCCCAAGGCCTGGCATTTGCGGCAGGCCTGAGAGGATGAGAATTTTCTACTGCGCTGCCGCCATGCGTCGTTGGCCGGATGCTCGGAATCCTCACGTACAGGAAGTACGTTCCGGTTCCTGCGCTCCTTCTGCCTAGCCTGACAGCAGCTCGCTACGAAACTTTCTCACCCTCTGAGCAGCGCCGGGTACCCATAGCCGTGCGGGTCTTGGCCTTAGCACCTGATCAGTTGGGGACAGAGCTCGCCGTGTACGGCAAGGTCTGTCCCGCAAGGTCATTAGAAGGCCTTCGGATCGCTGCTCGCCCGCAGTGCCACACCGACCGACCAGCCATCGGCCAGCGAGCGCGTCGCGCCGGGCTTGGCTTAGGATCAAGAGACATCGACGCCATTGAGCATTTGCTGGCGCCCGATCTGGTCTTGCAGCGACCAGCCTTCGGCAGGTTCGAACGAGGCCGTCAGCGCGTAGTTCATCGAGCCCTTCGAACTGCCGGTGATGCCGGCCTGCGGCTGCAGCGCATTGAAGTTGCCGACGCCCGAGTTGTTCAGGTTCCAGCCGAAGAATTCGGTGACGACGCGACCGACACGGAAGGTGAGCCACTGCTAGCTGACACTGGCATAGAGCTCGGCCGATGCGGTGCTCGACGAGTCCAAGGATGGCGTGAACGAGGCCTTGTCGTAATTGCTGCCCGGGTACAGCACGTACACGC
>JBBRER010000040.1:0-16722 GCA_038202745.1 Sphingomonadales bacterium | reverse complement strand
CGAAGTGGTGATCGACAAGGACGTCGTCGAGGGCCGCAAGGACCCGGTCCGTGTGCTCAAGGGCAAGGAACAGGCGGCTTAACACCCCTCCGTCAGCCGCTGTGCGGCTGCCACCTCCCCATTTGTGCTACACAAAAATGGAGAGGACCTTGGCGCGTTGGTTCCTCTCCATTTTCCCCTGAGCTTGTCGAAGGGGCAAATGGGGAGGTGGCTGGCCGCAGGCCAGACGGAGGGGTTCTACTTCACTTCGCCTGGTGAAACACCACGTCGCCGTCGCGCTTGACGGTCATGTCGGTCTGGACCGAGGCCTTGAGCAGCCACACGCCGTTCTGGCGGACCCAAGTGTCGGTCCCCAGCATGGTCATTTCCATCGTGTGCGGCTGACCGTCGTCGCCTTCGCGGCTGCCGCTCATCACCAGCTGCTGACCCACCGTCGCGACGTCGCCGGCGACGTTTGCGGAAAGCACGGTCTGATCGATCTTGCGCTCCGACCGCGCGGCGTCGGCCGGCTTAGCCGCATCGGGTTTCGCCGCGTCTGCCCGCGCCGCGCCCGGACCGCCAGGGCGTCCGCCGCCCATCCGCCCGCCGCCGGCGAGCATATCGGCGCGGGTGTGGGTGTCCCCGCGCACGTCGGTCATCGCATAGTCGGGCGTCAGGATCGCGCCGATCGCGGCCTCGTCGTGCGCCTGCATCGCCGTGCGCAGCTCGGTATAGCGCGCCTGGAACCCCGCCTTGGCGTCGTCCTGCGCCAGCGCGGGCGCGGCCAGCGCGAAAGCGGCGACAACAACCGCGCCGCGGATCAACTTGTTGGAAATCATGGCGTCACTCCTCAAGATGAAGGCGGCTAGCCGCCGCGGGATGAACGCTGGCTGGCGTGCCCGATGGGGCTGCCGCCGTTGCAAGAATGCCGCAGTGCAGCAAGATTCGTCGGCTGGGCGCTCGCCGCGGCTCGGGCCCGTGAAAGTCTGCGACCGATATGAATCCGATGGTTTCGTCGATCTTCCTGAAATTGAAAGCTTGTTGCGCGACTCGAGTCTCGCCCCGCATTGTCACCAGCTTGTAACATGCTAGCGGTTTAGCGATCGGCGCGCGCTCTGTATGGATTGCGCAGTTCTGCGTGCGCGCGATTCGCGTGGGCCGCGGGGGGAGTGAATTTCCAGGTGAAGGCGCCGGTGGGGCGCTCATACGGGGTCTATCGACGATGCAACTTAAGTTCTTTCTCGCCGCCAGCGCGGCCAGCCTTTCCCTCGCTTGCGGCCTTGCCGCTCCGGTCCATGCGCAGGAGACGACCTCGTCGATCCGCGGCACCGTGACCGCCGGGGGCAGCGCGGTCGCCGGGGCCGGCGTCGATATTCTCGACACCGCCACGGGCGCGCGCAGCACGGTCGTCACCACATCGAGCGGGAGCTTCGACGTCTCAGGGCTGCGTGCGGGCGACAGCTACACCGTTACCGTCACCGCCGACGGCTTTGAGTCCTCGACGGTCACCGACGTCGTCACCACCGTCTCCCAGGCGTACGACCTGCCGATCTCGCTGACCGCTACCGGCGGCGCGGCGATCGTGGTTACCGCGACGCGGCTCCAGGGCGCCAGCAACGTCAGCCAGGGTCCCGCGACGGTGCTTGCCGCCGCGCAGATCGCCAACGTCGCCTCGCTCAATCGCGACATCCGCGACCTCTCGCGCCGCGATCCGTTCGCGCGCCTCGACGACACCCCCGGCGGCGGCCGCGCGATCTCGTTCGCCGGCCAGAACCCGCGCTACAACAAGTTCTCGGTCGATGGCGTGGCGATCACCGACAGCTTCGGGCTCAACACCGATGGTCTGCCCAGCCGCCGCTCGCCGATCCCTTATGACGCGATCGGCCAGTTCCAGGCGAAAGTCGCGCCGTTCGACGTGCGTGAAGGCAACTTTCAGGGCGGCTCGATCAACATCGTGCTGCGTTCGGGCACCAACGAGTTCCAGGGCACCGGGTTCTTCGCCTATTCGGCCGACGAACTCGCGGGAAAGAAGACCAAGCCGGGACCGGGCATCCCGACCGGCAAGATCACGCTGCCCAACTACACCTACAAGAACTTCGGGGTCGAATTGTCGGGTCCGATCATCAAGGACAAGCTGTTCTTCATGATCGCCGGCGAGCGCCTCCGCGCGAATCTGCCAATTCCCGAAGGCCCGACCGACAACAACGCCGGCACCGCGATCGGTACGCTGACTCAATTGCAAGTCGATAACGTCACCGCGATCGCTCAGTCGAAGTACGGTTATGACACCGGCGGCGTACTCAAGGGCAACAATGATCGTGACGATCGCGTGGTCGCCCGGCTCGACGCCAACCTTTCGGACACCCAGCGCGCATCGCTGACTTACACTTACGCCAAGGACGCGATCAACCTCGTTCAGAACGCCTTCACCAACGCGCCGACGGGACTGGGGCTGGCGTCGAATGCCTATGTCCAGTCGAACCGGCTGCACACCGGCGTGTTCCAGCTCAACTCGCAATGGAGCGACGCGTTCTCGACCGAGTTCCGAGGATTCTACAAGGACTACGTGCGCGGGCAGGACCCCCTGTTCGGCCGCGGCTTTGCCCAGTTCCAGGTCTGCACCGCGCCCAATTCGGACCGTCCGTCGATCGTCACGCCCGGCAACTCCACCTCGACCAATTGCCCGTCCACCTTCACCACCGTCAGCTTCGGACCCGACATTTCGCGTCAGACCAACGCACTCAACGTCAAGAGCTTCGGCGGGCTGCTTCAAGGCCGGCTCAAGCTGAACGACCATGATTTCCGGCTGTTCGCCGAATTCAGCCAAGCCAAGACTTTCAACTCGTTCCTCCAGCGGTCGGCCGGCGATTACTACTTCGACTCGATTGCCGATTTCCAGGCGGGCAACGCCCAGCGGCTGCGCTATCAGAACGATGTCTTCACGCTCAATCCGAACGATGCCGCGGCGAATTTCACCTACCAGTCCTACACCTTCGGGATTGCCGACACCTGGCGCGTCAGCGACATTCTGACGTTCAACTTTGGCGCGCGTTACGACATGTACGGCGGCAAGAGCCGGGCCGTTCTCAACCAAAACTTCGTCAACCGCTACGGTTTCCCCAACAACAAGTTCCTGTCGGGTTTGGCGGTGTTCCAGCCGCGCTTCGGCTTCACCTTTAAGCCGGTGCACGAACTCTCCTTGCGCGGCGGCGTGGGCGTTTTCTCGGGGGGCACTCCCGATGTCTATGTGTCGAACAGCTTTTCCAACACCGGGGTGCTGACCAATTCGATCGACATCCAGCAGACTGCCGGATATCCGGCCGGCCAGTGCCCGACCGGTGTCGTCGTCTGCACCCCGACGTATAATAATGCCTCCGGTGCGGCGATCCTCACCAATGCCAACGGCCGGACGATACCGGGCGCCGCGAACACCGTGCTGCAAAGCGCGGCGCTGTCGGGCAACGCGCCGACCAACGCGCTGGCGCGCAACTTCAAGCTGCCCTCGCAGTGGCGCGGCACGCTGTCGGCGGACTGGACGCCTTCGGGCTTCTTGGGCGGCGGCTGGGACTTCGGCGGCGATTTCCTCTATTCGCGCGTGCGCCAGCAGGTCGATTTCAGGGATATCCGCATCCTTCCCAACGGGCTCCTGACGCCCGATGGCCGAACGCGGTATACTCCGATCACCGGCTTTACCGACAACAACTCGGATCTCTTGCTGACCAATTCGACGCTGGGCCGCAGCTACATCGCGGTCGCGCGCGTCCGCAAGACGTTCGACTTCGGCCTCGATGCCGGGGTGAGCTACACGTACGAGGACATCAAGGACAAGAACCCGGCGACCTCGTCGGTGGCCTCGTCCAATTACGCCGCGGGCGTGGCGCTCGATCCCAACGGCCCCGCATACGGCATTTCGAACGACCAGGTGAAGCACGCGGTCAAGGTCAATCTGAGCTTCGACCACGCCTTCTTCGGCGATTACAAGACCAACCTGACGCTGTTCGGCGAAAGCCGCAGCGGCCATCCCTACAGCTATACCTTCCGCGATCCGGCGACCCGTTCGATCGTGTTCGGAACGATCGGTTCGGGCAGCCGCTACCTGCTGTATGTGCCGACCGGGCCGAGCGACCCCAAGGTGCAATTTGCCAACACTAACATTGCGCAGCAGTTCGATGCCTTCATCGATGCTTCCGGCCTCGCCAAGTATCGGGGAATGATCGCGCCGCGCAACGCATTCACCTCCAGGTGGATCACCAAGGTCGATCTGCACTTCTCACAGGAACTGCCGGCCTTCGTCAGCTCCCGGGCCCGCTTCTCGCTGTTCGCGGACGTCGAGAACTTCACCAACCTGCTCAACAAGAACTGGGGCCAGATTCGTGAATACGCGTTCCCATATGCGGTTGCGCCGGTCACCGTGACGTGCCTGACCACGTCGGGCAACGTCACCCCGGCGACCACCACGCCGGCGACCCCGCCCACCGGAACGGTCGCGGCGAATGCCGGGCTGGCCTGCAACCAGTACCGCTACGATGCCAATCAGAAGGACTCGTCGGGCAACTTCGTTACTCCGACCGATACGATTTATCCGAAACAGTCGCTTTACACGATCCGGATCGGGGCGCGGATCAGCTTCTGAAGCTGGCTCGCGGCAAGTTAAGGGAAAGGGGCGCTTCGGCGTCCCTTTCTCTTTAGCTTCAGCGATACACGCAGGCGTCGAGCGCGCCGTTCCTGACCACTCCGCTGCGCGCGGCGATGGCGTTGCCGTGGCGGCGGGTGAAGCCGCCGGGGTCGATCACTTCGCGGCGCTTGGGCGCGGGGAAGGCGGCAGCGAGCCGAGCGGCTTCGATTGCCGTCAAGTGCGCGGCCGAATGGCGGTAGTAGCGCTGCGCTCCGGCTTCGACGCCGTACGTCCCGATCCCGGTCTCGGCGACGTTGAGGTAAACCTCCATGATCCGCCGCTTGCCCCACACGTTCTCGATCAGGAACGTGAACCACACCTCGGGCGCCTTGCGCAGATAGCGGGTCCAGCCGCTGCCCTGCCACAGAAACACGTTCTTAGCGGTCTGCTGGCTGATCGTCGAACCGCCGCGCAGCCGCCGCCCGTCGGCGTTGCGCGCCAGCGCCTGCTCGATCGCCGCGCGGTCGAAGCCGTTGTGCTCGCAGAATCGCGCGTCCTCGCCCGCGATCGCGGCGTCGATCATCGTCCGGTCGATCCGCGCCAGCGGGGTCCAGTCGCGGGTGAAGCCGGCCGGATCGCCGATCATCGTCGGCGTCACCCAGACGGGCACGAACTTGAGCAGCACCACCAGCGCGACGCTGACGCCGACGAACCACACGATCAGCCGCCCGATCCACCACCCCAGGTTGTGCGTGAAGCCAAGGCGGGCGGCGGAGCGGCCGGGCTTGAAGAAGTTGCGCATCGCGCGCGGGTCTAGCGGCTCGGGGCGGAGCGCGCAAAGCGCCCCGCCGCTTGGGCCGCGATCACCCCGCGGGAAGCAACCGCCGGTCGCCGGCGAGGCGCTGGATCGCCTTTTGCAGCTTCTCGAACGCGCGGACCTCGATCTGGCGGACGCGCTCGCGGCTGACGCCATATTCCTGGCTCAGCTGCTCGAGCGTCTGCGGATCCTCGACCAGACGGCGCTGGTTGAGGATGTGCTTTTCGCGGTCGTTGAGGCTGCCCATCGCCTCGAGCAGCAGATCGTGGCGGTAACGCGCTTCCTCGGCATCGGCGACCGTTTCGTCCTGCAACGGCCCGTCGTCCTGGAGGATGTCGAGCCACTGGCCTTCGCCGTCCTCGCGCATCGAGACGTTGAGCGACGCATCGCCGCCCATCATCATCCGCCGGTTCATGTTGACGACTTCCCGCTCGGGCACGCCCAATTTGGTCGCGATCGTCTTCACGTCGTCGGGATGGAGGTCCGAATCCTCGTACGCGTCGAGCTGCTTCTTCATCCGCCGCAGATTGAAGAACAGCTTCTTCTGCGCGGCGGTGGTGCCCATTTTGACGAGGCTCCACGAGCGCAGGATGAACTCCTGGATCGAGGCCTTGATCCACCACATCGCGTACGTCGCGAGGCGGAAACCGCGCTCAGGCTCGAATTTCTTGACGCCCTGCATCAGACCGATGTTGCCTTCGGAAATCAGCTCGGAGACGGGCAGGCCATAGCCGCGGTAACCCATCGCGATCTTCGCGACGAGGCGCAGGTGGCTGGTGACGAGCTGCGCGGCGGCTTCGGGATCCTGGTGCTCGGCGTAACGCTTGGCGAGCATGTATTCCTGCTCGTAGGTAAGCACCGGGTACTTCTTGATCTCGGTCAGATAACGGTTGAGGCTCTGCTCGCCGCCGAGCGTCGGCACCGCGGGCAGGCTGCGTTGGGAAGTACTCACTCGACTCACCGTCCTTTCAAGTGTCGGCCGTCGTGGAGGGACCCTCTAGAGGCATCCCGGTTACCCGGCCACATCGGATTAGTCTTAACGCACGAAGACCAGCTTCGCCCCCCGCAATTCGACCAACAGGTGCGCCATATCGTCGGGCAGCGGGGATTCGAAGCGAAGCGCGGCGCCGGTCACGGGGTGAACGAACCCCAGCACCGCGGCATGGAGCGCCTGGCGGGCGAAGGACAAGTTTTGCAGAAGCGGCCGCAACCGCGGCGGAGTGCGTCCATAGACCGGATCGCCCAATAGCGGATGGCCGATTGATGCCATCTGAACGCGGACTTGATGCGTGCGCCCGGTCTCGAGCCGGCATTCGACCAGCGCCGCGCCGCTGAGCGCCTCGAGCGTACGGTAGTGCGTGACCGCGGACTTGCCGCGGCGCCCAGCGTCTTTGGCTTCGACCAGCGCCATCTTCTTGCGGTTGGCCGAAGAGCGCGCAATTGCGCCACGGACCGTTCCCGCAGGGGGCATCGGAACGCCCGCAGTCAGCGCCAGATAGGCGCGCTCGATCGAATGGTCGGCGAACTGCTTTGCCAGCCCTTCGTGCGCGGCATCGGTTTTGGCCGCGACGAGCAGCCCCGAGGTGTCCTTGTCGATGCGGTGGACGATGCCGGGCCGGGCCACTCCGCCGATGCCCGACAGTTGCCCGGCGCAGTGGTGGAGCAGCGCGTTGACCAGAGTTCCGTCGAGGTTGCCCGCGGCGGGATGGACCACGAGCCCCGCGAGCTTGTCGATCACGATCAGGTGGGTATCCTCGAATACGACTGTCAGCGCGATGTCCTGCGCCGCGGCCGCAGCGGGCGCGGCCTCGGGCACCGCGATCGTAAACGCGGCGGCGGCAAGGGGTTTGGACGAGCCTTGAGCGGCCGGCGCGCCGCCCAGCGTCACCCGGCCCTCGCTCAGCAATGCTTTGATCCGCTCGCGCGACAGCCAGCTCGCCTCGGCCAACGCCTTGTCGAGCCGCTCGCCGCCGCGCAGCGTTCCTGAGATGATGCGTTCCCCCCCGGTCACGGCTAGGATGTGGGAATGGATCTGGAGGTCGCAAGTGGCGTGCTGGCCACACTGCTGAGCGAATCTGCGCGCGCGCGCCCGTACGAGGCTTGCGGGCTTTTGCTGGGCACGGCCGCGCGGATCGATGGCGCGACGTTGTGCGCCAATGTAGCGGCCGATCCCGCACGGCATTTCGAGATCGATCCGGCGGCCCTGATCGCGGCGCACAAGGCGGAACGTACGGGCGGGCCGATGCTCCTCGGTTATTGGCATTCGCACCCCTCCGGCGCTCCCGCACCCTCCGCGACCGACCGCGCGCGGGCCACGCGCGATGGCCGCGTGTGGGCGATTGTCGCGGGCAGCAAGATTGGCTGGTGGCGCGATTGTGAAGATGGCTTCGTCGCGCTTTCCACCGCGCCGGTTGATGGTTAAGGCCTCGCCGATGACCGATGCGAACATCGACCTCGCCAGCCTGCTCTGCTCCCGCCTGTGCCACGATTTGCTGAGCCCGGTGGGCGCGCTGACCAACGGGCTCGAGCTGCTGGCCGAGGAAAAAGACCCTGAAATGCGCGCACGCTGCTTCGAGTTGCTCGAGCAAAGCGCCAAGACCAGCGCGGACAAACTGAAATTCTTCCGCCTCGCGTTCGGCGCGGCCGGGGGCTTCGGCGAGACAGTGGCGGTCGAGGAGCCGCGTGCGCTGGTCGATGCGCTGGTCGGCAACAACGGCCGGATCGCGGTCAATTGGGCGCTCGGCGCGCCGATGCTGCCCAAGGCCGCCGTCAAGACCTTGCTCAACCTCGCGCTGATCGGGATCGATGCGCTGGTGCGTGGCGGGACGCTCGATATCGGGGCGGAACTGAGGGAAGGCGCGAGCGAGATCGTGATCCGCGCGAGCGGACCCAAAGTGGTGTTCGACCCCGTCATCGGGCGCGCGCTCGACGGCAGCCTGGCGGGTGACGAGCTCACCAGCCGTACCGCGCCCGCGTTCATGCTCCACCAGCTGGCCGCGCAGCTCGGCGGCGGGCTCCAGTTCGCGCACTCGCCCGACGCGCTGGTCATGGGCGCGGTGCTCCCGGTGGCTTGATGGACGAACTGGTTCACCGCGAGACGCCGTCGCCCAACTTCAACGACCGGCCCGATCCGATTTCGATGGTGGTGCTGCACTACACGGGCATGCCGAGCGCGGAGGAGGCGCTGACCCGGCTGTGCGATGCGGGCCACGCCAACCGCGTTTCGGCGCATTACCTGATCGAGGAGGGCGGGACGGTCCACCGCCTGGTGCCCGAAGACAAGCGCGCGTGGCACGCCGGGCGCAGCTATTGGCGCGGGATGACCGACGTCAATTCGGTCTCGATCGGCGTCGAGATCGTCAACCCCGGGCACGAATGGGGCTACCGCGAGTTCACACCTGCGCAGATGGACGCGCTGCTTCCGCTGCTGGCGCGGATGGTCAAGGCTTACGACATCCCGCGGGCCAATGTCGTCGGCCATTCGGACGTCGCGCCCGCGCGCAAGGACGATCCGGGCGAATTGTTCGACTGGGAGCTGCTCGCGCGGCACAGGCTGGCACTCCCGCGCCCCGAAATCCGCATTGCCGGCCCTTACGACAACGACGGTGCGTTTTTCCTGGCGATGGAACGGTTCGGGTACGACGTCGCCGACGGCCACGCCGCGGTGCGCGCCTTCCAGCGCCGCTGGCGGCCCGCGCGGATCGACGGCGACATCGATGGCGAGTGCTCGGCGATTCTGTTCGCGCTGCTGCTCGACCGCGACCAGGGGCGCGCCAGATAGCCGCCGCTTGCGGCTCAGCAGCGCAAAGCCTAACAAGGACGCGCCAGGGGGCCGGGCAGCCGCGCTATCCGCAAGGGTGTCGAGGAAAGTCCGGGCTCCACGAAACGAGGGTGGCGGGTAATGCCCGCCCGGCGCAAGCCGAGGGAAAGTGCCACAGAGAGCAGACCGCTCCGTTCGCGGAGTAAGGGTGAAAGGGTGCGGTAAGAGCGCACCGCGCGGCGGGCAACCGGCGCGGCATGGCAAACCCCACCCGGAGCAAGACCGAATAGGGGTGACGCGCTCTTTACGAGCAGGCATGTTTCGCGCCGAGTCACCCGGGTTGGTTGCTTGAGCGATCCGGTAACGGTTCGCCTAGAGGAATGGCTGCCCCGATGCGCCGGTCCGCAAGGATACCACGCATCGGACAGAACCCGGCTTACAGGCCCCCTGGCACTTTTTGAGGAGCGATCCGAACCATATCGGTGATCGTAGCCTGAGCGAGCGGGAATCGCTACGGCCGCCCGACGCTCACATATTCGAGGCCCTGCGCGCGCACTTCGCCCGGATCGTAGACATTGCGCAAGTCGATCAGCACCGGCGCATTGGCGATGCGCTTGATCCGCGCCAGATCGAGCGCGCGAAAGGCGTCCCATTCGGTGACGATCACCACTGCGTCGGCGCCTTCGATCGCGGCGTAGGCCGACGTCTTCATCGCCACTTCGGGCATCATCGGTGCGGCCAGCGCCATGCCTTCGGGATCGTAGGCGGAGACCTCGACCCCGGCGTCGGCCAGCGCGGTCGCGATCGCCAGGCTGGGCGCGTCGCGCATGTCGTCGGTGTTGGGCTTGAACGTCAGCCCGAGCAGCGCCGCCTTCTTGCCGCGCGCGGCTTCCGGCCCGCCGAGCGCCTCGATCACCTTGCGACCCATCGCCCGCTTGCGGCTGTCATTGACCTTGACCACCGCCTCGACGATCCGCGTCGGCGCCTCATAGTCCTCCGCAGTCTTGAGCAGCGCCAGCGTGTCCTTGGGGAAGCACGAGCCGCCATAGCCCGGACCGGCATGGAGGAACTTGGCCCCGATCCGCCGGTCGAGCCCGATCCCGCGGCTGACGTCCTGGACGTCGGCGCCGACTTTTTCGCAGAGGTCGGCCATTTCGTTGATGAAAGTGATCTTGGTCGCAAGGAACGCGTTGGCGGCGTACTTGATCAGTTCGGACGAGCGGCGGCTGGTGAACAGTAGCGGCGACTTGCCCAGGAACAGCGGGCGGTAAACCTCGGTCATCACGTGACGCGCCCATTCGTCGTCGGTGCCGATGACGATCCGGTCGGGGTGCTTGAAGTCATCGATCGCCGCGCCCTCGCGCAGGAATTCCGGGTTCGATGCGACCGCGAAGCGCACGTCGGGGCCAGCGTCCGCCAGAATACGCTCGACTTCGTCGCCGGTGCCGACGGGAACCGTGGACTTGGTCACGACCACCGCGGACTGCCGCAGGTTAGCGCCGATCTCTTCGGCGACCGCGTGGACGAAGGTCAGGTCGGCGTGCCCGTCGCCGCGGCGCGACGGGGTGCCGACCGCGATGAAGATCGCGGCCGCGTCCTCGATGCCGTGGGCCAGATCGGTGGTGAACGACAGCCGCCCGGCCTTGACGTTCTTAGCGACCAGATCGGCGAGCCCGGGCTCGTAAATCGGCATCACCCCGGCCTCGAGGCTGGCGATCTTGGCCGGATCCTTGTCGATGCAGACGACGTCGTGGCCGAAATCGGCGAAGCACGCGCCCGACACCAGCCCGACATAGCCCGAGCCGACCATTGCAATCTTCATCGCGCGATGCTCATCGAATGTCCCTGTGCGTCACCTGAATCGCGCCGTCCGCCAGCGCGGCCTCGATCAGCCAGCGTTCGGTGCCCTCCAGGCCCAGTGCGGTCAACCGTCCGCTGGCATAGGCCCCGGTGTCGAGCCCGATCCGGTTGGTGCGCAGCTCGATCTCCTCGCTGATGGTGTGGCCGTGGACGACCACCGGGCCGTGCGCATCGGGGTGCGACAGGAACGGTTCGCGAATCCAGCGCAAGTCCCGTCCCTCCTGATCACCGAGCGGCACTTCGGGCCGAATTCCGGCATGGACGAACAGATAGTCGCCGATTTCGATCGTGTCCTCGGCGCTCGCCAGCCAGGCGCGGTCCTCGGCGGGCACCGCCGCGGCGATCATGGCGCGGGTCTGTTCGATGTCGGCGACGCGGAAGGCCTTGGGATCGACGCCGTAGCTGAGGATCGTCTCGCGCCCGCCATAACGCAGGAAGTGCTTGAGCACGCCGCTGTCGGCGAAGCTTTCGAGGAACATCTCCTCGTGATTGCCCGCGATATGCCGCACCCGGCGCGAGGCGGCCCAGGCGCGCGCGCGCCGGACCACGCCGGCGCTGTCGGGGCCGCGATCGACCAGATCGCCGAGCAGGACCACGCTGGTCTCGGCCGCGCCGCGCCGCGCGTCATCGGCTTCGATTGCGCCGATCAGCGCCTCGAACTGCGCGAGGCAGCCGTGGATATCGCCGATCGCATAGACGCGCGTCCCGCGCGGAACCGCGGGCAGCGGGGCGGGCTCGGAGGCCCGGAAAAGCTTGGCGAGCGATGACAGCATGATGCGGGAAACCGGGCGCGATATAGGCGCGCGCTCCCGGTTCCTCAACCCACAAGCAGCACCATGTGGCGCGCGCGCCACGCTTTGCTCGCGCCGAGCAACGATCAATCGGATTTCTCTTGTGCAGTGCAACAATAATCGGCAAATCGAGGCCAGCCGGATCGAATGCTTCCCGATCAAGAGGAGCAGCGGATCGGAGCAGGCGGGACGAAGCAACAATCAACATCGAAGGATGATTGCCATGCTCACGTCCATCCGCGGCCTTTTGGCCGCCGCTATTCTCGTCGGCGCTGCACTTTCCGAGAACCCCGCGTTTGCGGCCGACGCGCCGTCGACCGCTCCTGGCGGGTGGTCCGATACCCTCAAAATATCCGGTCACGTCGAAGCCGGGACGACGATCGCCGACCCGAATCCCTCGGACGGGATCAATTTCGGGCACCTGTTCACCGACAAGGAGGGCCGCGTCGCGCTCAATCAGGCGATACTGACCGTCGAGCGCCCGATCGACACATCGTCCCCTACCGTCGATCTCGGTTTCAAGCTTCAGGGAATGTACGGGTCGGACGCCCGCTACACCCACTTTCTGCGCGAACTCGACGGTGTCACCGGCCGCCGCAACCAGTTCGATATCATCGAGGCCTATGGCAATGCGCATCTGCCGGTGCTGACCGCGGGCGGCGTCGATGTGAAGGCAGGTCAGTTCGTTACGCTGGAGGGTGCGGAGGTTATCTCGGCGCCGGGGAATTTCTTCTATTCGCACAGCTACATCTTCAATTTCGGCATTCCGTTCAAGCACACCGGCATCCTGACGACGACGCATGCGGGCAAGACGCTCGATATATACGCGGGCATCACGTCGGGCGTGAACACGACGCTGTGGAAGGGCGACAACAACGGCTCGCCGTCCTTTCACGGCGGGATCGGTCTCAACCTTTCGGGCGGCAAGCTCGTGGTCTACGCGACCACCAGCATCGGCCCGGAAATTCCGCGCGGCACCGCGGGCGTTCGTCCCAATCGCGACTTGCGCTATCTCAACGATGTGACCGTGATCTGGAAGATCGACGACAAGCTGACTTCGACCACCGATTTCAACTATATCCGGGACGACGGTTTCAAAGCCGACGGCGGGGGTGTCGCGCAATATTTGACTTACGCGGTCAACGATCGGCTCGGCCTTGGAATTCGCGGCGAGGTCTGGCGCGACGGCGACGGCTTTTTCGTCGCGGCGTTCCCCGGCAACCGCGATTTCGTGAACGCGGAAAAGGGTCTGCCCGCGACCATAATCGGAGGCGGCAAGACCACTTATGGGGCGCTTAGCCTGGGCCTCAATTACAAACCGACGATGCCCGGGGGGCGGGCTGCGCTGCTGATTCGCCCGGAAATTCGCTACGACCGCTCGCTCAACGGCACCGCGCCGTTCGCGGCGGGAACGAGCAAACATCAGCTCACCGGAGCAATCGACGCGATATTGATGTTTTGACCTCGGAAACGGCCTTCGCGCGGTGTGCGAAGGCCGTTTACGTCAAACCGGCGCGGCGGGCGTTGCGGCCGTCGGCCCGACGACATACTTGAGCCCGCCCGGTCCGAAGCGGCGTGGTTCGGCTGGACGGGCGGAAACAACCAGGAGGCTCGACCATGCCTATGCCGATTCGCGCCATCGCCGCGGTTGCCCTGATCGCCGGGTGGGGTCTTGCCGCCGTCGCACCGGCTCGGGCCGACGAAACCGATCCGCCCAAGACGATCGCCGTTACCGGCAACGCCGCGTTAGTCAGCGATTATCGTTTCCGCGGGCTGTCGAGGTCCGGCGGCGACCCGGCGATCCAGGGCTCGATCAACGTCAATCACTCAAGCGGCTTCTACGCCGGTTTCTGGGCCTCATCGACCGATTTCAAGCAATTCCCTCCGATCGACCGGGTCTATGGCAGCCAAGAACTCGATCTTTATGCCGGATGGACCGGCCCCGTTTCGAGCGCGGTGACCGCCGATGTCGGGCTGCTCTATTACGCCTACCCCTCGGGTCGTGTGGGCAAGGCCGAGTTCTTCGAGCCTTACGCGTCGCTCTCGACCACGCTCGGCCCGGTCAGTGCTAGGCTGGGCGCGGCATATGCGTGGAAGCAGGCCGCGCTCGATCTCAACGCCGACGGCAAGAAGGATGACAACGTCTACGTTTATGGGGAACTGAGCGGTGGGATCCCCAGCACGCCGGTCTCGCTCAACGCCCACATCGGCTACACCAAAGGCGCGCTGTCGCCCAAATTCGCGACCGGGCAGACGGCGGATTACGCGGGAGGGCTCGACTACAGTCTGGGCGCGACTTACGCGATCAACAGCCACTTGTCGGTCGGCGCGAACTACGTCGCGGTCGATGGGACATCGCTGGGACACTACTCGGACGATACTGTGGTCGGGACGGTCAAGCTGGCGTTCTAAGCCTCTTCATGCCGGGGCGCCGGTGCGCTAACGCTCCGGCATGACCACATATCTCCACACCATGATCCGCGTCACCGATCCCGACGCGACGATCGCGTTCTTCGCGCTCGTCGGGCTTACCGAAGTCCGCCGCTTTTCGAGCGAGCAGGGACGCTTCACGCTGATCTTCCTCGCGGCGCCCGGGCAGGAAGGCGTCGCCGAAGTCGAGTTGACGCACAACTGGGACGCGGAGGACTACGCCGGCGGGCGCAATTTCGGGCACCTCGCCTACCGGGTCGAGGACATCTATGCGACCTGCCGGGCGCTGATGGATGCGGGTCACACGATCCACCGCCCGCCGCGCGACGGGCACATGGCGTTCGTCAAATCGCCCGACGGGATCTCGGTCGAGCTGCTCCAGGACGGCAGCCTGCCCCCGCAAGAGCCGTGGGCGAGCATGGCAAACACCGGGAGTTGGTGAAGTTTTACCGGCGCGGGGAGGCGAATCGCAGGATGGCGTAACCCAGTGCCGCAGCGATCAGCGATCCGGTAAGCACGCCGAGCTTGGCCTCCTCCACGAAGCTCGGAGCGGTGGGGAAAGCGAGTCCGCCGATGAACAGGCTCATCGTGAAGCCGATCCCGCACAGCATCGCCATTCCGGCCAACTGCATCCGGCTTGCCCTCGCGGGCAGCGCGCCGAAGCCCGAACGGACGCCAATGGCGAGCGCGCCCAGAATTCCGATCGGTTTGCCCAGGACGAGCCCGGCGGCGATGGCCAAAGGTAGCGACGACGTCGGCGCGGCGCCGCCGAGCGCGACCCCGGCATTGGCGAAGCCGAACAGCGGCACGACCAAGTAAGCGCCGACCGGCGCTAGCGCGTGCTCGAAGCGCAACAGCAGCGAATCCCCGCCGCGCCCGGGGCGCAGCGGCAAGGTGAGCGCCGCGAGCACCCCGGCAACCGTCGGGTGAATGCCCGAATGGAGCACCGCGAACCACAGCGCGAAGCTCAGCCCCGCATAGGCGAGCCAGTGCGCGCCGCGCCAGCGTCCGAGCGCGAGCAATGCGGCAAAGCACACCGCCGCCGCGATCAGCCAGCCGAGCGCGAGCGCGCCGGTATAGAACAGCGCGATGATCGTCACCGCACCGAGATCGTCGACGATCGCCACGGTCAGCAGGAACACTCGCAGTGACGGCGGAATGCGCGGGCCGAGCAGCGCCAGCACCCCCACTGCAAAAGCGATGTCGGTCGCCGCGGGGATCGCCCAGCCGCGCGCGAGGCTCGGCGTGCGCCCGGCGAGCGCGAGGTAAACCAGCGCCGGGACCGCCATCCCCGCCGCCGCGGCGAGCACGGGCAGGCGGCGCTGCGCCGGGCTCGACAGCGCGCCGTCCACAACCTCGCGCTTGATCTCGAGTCCGACGACAAAGAAGAACACCGCCATCGCCGCGTCGTTGATCCAGTCGTGGAGCGTCGCCAGTGCGGGGACCGGGGTCCACGCCAGTGGCTGGTGAAACAGGGCGTGGTAAGCGGGCGCGAGCGGCGAATTGGCGGCGGCCAGCGCGAGCGCCGCGACCGCGATAAGGAGCACGCCCGCCCCCGCCTCGCCGCGCAAACCGCGGGTCAGCGCGGCGGCGGTCCGGGTCACGAAATGGCGGCGCGGCATGACGCGCCATCGCGCGTGCGGCGCTCGAAGGCAAGCGCGCGCGGGGCCGTTGCGCAGCTAAGTCTTTCCCCCTAGTCTCGGCCCTCTTTGAAACCTGCGAAGGGGCTTGGCAGGGGGTGACGGGGGCGCAACTGGGCATCGCGGCGTGGCATTCGCTGCAGCTCGCCGAGCGCGAGTTGCTGGCGTTTGCCGCGTTCTGGTTCGCGCTCGGGATGCTCGACGAACTGGGCCTCGATCTCGTCTGGATCGGCTTGCGCTTGCGCGGCCGCATACCGACGCCGCGGCTGCCGCGCGGGTTCGGCGCGGCGCCGCTGGCCGGGCGTGCGGCGGTCCTGATCCCGGCCTGGCGCGAGGCGCCGGTGATCGCCGCCACGCTGCACCACGCGCTGACCGTGTGGCCGCAGCGCGAACTCACGATCTACGCCGGGGTCTATCACAACGACCGCGAGACGCTCGCCGCCGCGATCGCGGGCGCCGGTGACGATCCGCGCGTGCGGTTGGTCGCGCTCGGGCGCGCGGGCCCCACGACCAAAGCCGACTGCCTCAACCGGCTTTACGCCGCGATGCGCAGCGACGAAACGCGTGGCGCATTCGCCTACCGCAGCGTGACGCTCCACGATGCCGAGGACATGGTTCACCCCTGCGCGCTCGCGGCGATCGACGCGGGGCTCGATTCGGCCGATTTCGTCCAGCTCCCGGTGCGTCCCGAAATCGTCCCCGGATCGCGCTGGGTGTCGGCGCACTACGCCGACGAATTCGCCGAGGCGCATGCCAAGGCGATGGTGGTGCGCGGCGCGCTCGGCGCGGCGATCCCCGCGGCAGGAGTCGGTTGCGGTTTCGCGCGCGAC
>JBBRER010000039.1:0-16830 GCA_038202745.1 Sphingomonadales bacterium | reverse complement strand
CAAACCATGAGAACGCTCAGCGTCACGTTCCAAATTTGCGACGCCCAGTAGCGGCGAGGCTGCTCAATTCGAGAATACGGTCCAAGGCTGCCGCGCGATAGCGGCTCAACGCTGCCCGTCAAATATCCCAGTATTGTCATATAAATTGCGAACCCGACTAGCGGGATCATTAGGAGCGGCAGAAACTGCGGCGAATGGGCGAAAATCTTGGCCTGCGGGGTAAAGATAAAGATTGCCGACGCGCCTGCCACACTTAGCGCTGCAAACGCGAGGGCACCTTGCCTCAAGCTTGGTCGACTATGATCGATGTCCGGCTTCATGATTCGATTACGCGCCACCAACCATGCGGGCCATGCGAACAAGCCGATCAAGATCAGCAACCAAACCTGTACCGGGATCCCGTCGAACATGCGCTCACCTCACAACGGAATGTTGTCATGCTTCTTCCACGGGTTCTCGAGCACTTTCCCCCGCAGCTTGCGTAGCCCCAGCGCGATCCTTCGCCGGGTCGAGTGCGGGTGGATCACTTCGTCGATGAAGCCCATGCTCGCCGCCACGAAGGGGTTGGCGAAGCGGTCTTCGTATTCCTTCGTCTTCTCCGCGATCGCCTCCGCGCCCAGCCCGCGGAAGATGATCTCGACCGCGCCTTTGGCGCCCATCACCGCGATTTCGGCGGTCGGCCAGGCGTAGTTGAGATCGCCGCGCAAGTGCTTGGACGCCATGACGTCGTAAGCCCCGCCGTAGGCCTTGCGAGTGATCACGGTGATCTTGGGGACCGTCGCCTCGGCATAAGCGAACAGCAGCTTGGCGCCGTGCTTGATGATCCCGCCGAGTTCCTGCGCGGTGCCGGGGAGGAACCCGGGGACATCGACGAAAGTCAGGATGGGCACATTGAACGCGTCGCAAAAGCGCACGAACCGCGCGGCCTTCTTGCTCGAATTGATGTCGAGCACGCCCGCCAGCACCAGCGGCTGGTTGGCGACCACGCCGACCGTGCGCCCCTCGACCCGCCCGAACCCGCACAGGATGTTGGCGGCGTGGCCGGGCTGGATTTCGAAAAAATCGGCTTCGTCGAGCACATTGCGCACGACTTCGCGCATATCGTAAGGCTGCGAGGCGCTTGCCGGGATCACGCTGTCGAGGCTGTCCTCTGCCCGGTCCCACGGGTCGGCGCACGGGCGCTCGGGCACTTCCTCGCGGTTCGACAGCGGGAGGAAGTCGAAGAAGTCGCGCGCCGCCAGCAGCGCCTCGATGTCGTTCTCGAGCGCGAGATCGGCGACGCTGGTCTTGGTCGAATGCGTGATCGCCCCGCCCAGCTCCTCCTGCGTGACGATCTCGTTGGTCACCGTCTTGACCACGTCGGGACCGGTGACGAACATGTAGCTGCTGTCCTTCACCATGAAGATGAAGTCGGTCATCGCGGGCGAATAGACCGCCCCGCCCGCGCACGGCCCCATGATCAGCGAAAGCTGGGGGATCACACCCGAGGCGAGCACGTTGCGCTGGAACACCTCGGCATAGCCCCCGAGGCTGGCGACGCCTTCCTGGATGCGCGCGCCGCCTGAATCGTTGATCCCGATCACCGGCGCGCCGACTTTCATCGCGCTGTCCATGACCTTGCAGATTTTCTGCGCGTGGCGTTCCGACAGCGAGCCGCCGAACACGGTGAAATCCTGGCTGAACACATAGACCAGCCGCCCGTTGATCGTCCCGCTGCCGGTGACCACGCCGTCGCCGGGGACGCGCTGGTCCTCCATCCCGAAGTCGGTGCAGTTGTGCTCGACGTACATGTCGAGCTCCTCGAAGCTGCCTTCGTCGAGCAGCACCTGGAGCCGCTCGCGCGCGGTCAGCTTGCCTTTGGCGTGCTGCGCGTCGATCCGCTTCTGCCCGCCGCCCAGCCGCGCGGCGGCGCGGCGGCGTTCCATTTCCTGAATGTTGGCGCTCATCGCGCGAAGTCATGCAAGAGCCGGGAGCGCGCGTCCAGCCCTGCGCGCGCGGGTCACACCTTGACGATCCCCAGCGCGATCATGCTGCGCGCGGTGTCGAGGATGCTCTCGTTCGCCGGGCGCGGGATCCAGCCGAGCTTTTCCTTGGCATGGACGGCAGGCGCTTCGCGAACGTTGCCGAGTTCGCCGAGAACTTGCCGGACGACCGGATCGAACAGGGCGGCGATCCGCACCAGCCAGTCGGGCATGCGCCGCGTCGGCACCTTGCGCGCCTGCGGGCCGAGCCCGGCCTTGAGCACCGCGGCGACGTCCTTCATCATCATGAACGGGCCCGAGCAGATGAAGCGTTCGTTCGCCATCCCGGGCGCGGTCAGGCAGCGCACGTGCATATCCGCGACATCGCGCACATCGACCACTCCGAAACCGATATTGGGCAGCCCCGGCAGCGCGCCTTCGAGCATTTTCTTGATCGGCTGGAGCGAGGTCGAGAAGTCGCCCGACTGCAACGGGCCGAGCACGAGCGCGGGGTTGACCGTACAGAATTCGATTCCCCCGCCCTCGGCCGCGACCCAGTCGCGCGCGGCGCGCTCGGCGATCGTCTTCGATTTGACGTAAGCGTAAGCATCGCGACTGGTCACGTCGGTCCAGTCGGCTTCGGTGAAGACGTGCTTGGCTTTGCCGTGACCGTACGCGATCGCCGCCATCGAGCTGGTCATCACGAACCGCGTCACACCCGCGGCTTTGGCCGCGCGTAATGCCCGCAGCGCCCCGTCGCGCGCGGGGACGATCAGCTCGTCGTCGCTTTTGGGCGCGTTGGCGGGAAGCGGCGAGGCGACGTGCGCGACATGGCTGCAACCCGCCATCGCCTCGGCCCAGCCGGCGTCGCTCATGAGGTCGGCGGCGAAGAACCTCACCTTGGCATCGTCGACCGCGAGGCTTGCGCGCACCGCGGCTTCCTTGCCCAAATCGCGGATGCTGGTGTGGACGGTCCAGCCATCGGCGACGAGCTGGCGGATCAGGAACCCGGCGATATAGCCGCTTCCCCCCGATACGAATACGGTGCCTGCCATTGCCGCTCTCCCTCGCGCGCCAGCTTAGCAGGCCGGTTGCATTCCGCAACCTAGCGCATCAGCACCAGTTCCTCGGCCATCGACGGGTGGAGCGCGACGGTGGCGTCGAAATCGGCCTTGGTCAGCCGCGCCTTGACCGCGATTGCCGCCGCCTGGAGGATTTCGGGCGCTTCGGGGCCGATCATGTGGATGCCCAGGATCCGGTCCGTATTGGCATCGACGATCAGCTTGTAGAGCCCGCGCTCGCGGCGCTGGGCGAAGACGTTCTTCATCGGGCTGAAATCGGACGAATAGACCTTGATGTTGCCGTACTGCTCGCGCGCCTGGCCTTCGGTCAGCCCGACCGCGGCGAGCGGCGGCTGACTGAACACCGCGCTCGGAATGCAGCCATAGTCGGTGCTGCGCGGCGCATCGCCGAACAGCGTATCTGCCACCGCCTGGCCCTCGCGGATCGCCACCGGGGTAAGCTGGACGCGGTCGGTCACGTCGCCCACCGCATAGATGCTGTCGCACGCGCTCTTGCTGAATTCGTCGACCGGAACCTCGCCTTTGGGACCAAGCTCGACACCCGCGCTTTCGAGCCCCAGGCCGCCGGTATTGGGCCGCCGCCCGGTTGCGATCAGCACCGCGTCGGCGGGCATCGGATCGTGATTGCCCGCGTGTACCGTCAGCGCGCCTTTGGCTTTGGTCACTTTGTCGATCGGGCAATGGAACTTGTACTCGATCCCACGCGCCATCGTGATCTGAAGCAGCCGGTCGCGCAGGCCCGCGTCATAGCCGCGCAGGATCACGTCGCTGCGGTTGACCACGGTAACGTGGCAGCCAAGCGCGTTGAAGATGCCGGCGAACTCCATCGCGATATAGCCCGCGCCGTTGATCACCACGCGCTTGGGCAGCTTGCGCAAATGGAACACTTCGTTCGAGGTGATGCAGTGCGTGTGCCCCTGGATATCGGGCATCACCGGCCACGCGCCGGTCGCGACGAGGATGTAGCGCGCACTGATCTCGCGCCCGCTCGTCAGCTTGACCCCGTGCGGCCCGGTGATCGTCGCGCGCTCGTGGACGTGCTCGACCTGATTGCTGTCGAGCGTTTGGGTGTAGGCCGCCTCGAGCCGGTCGACATCGCGCAGCACGGTGTCGCGCAGCGTCGCCCAATCGAACGTCATCTTGCCGACGGTCCAGCCGTAATGTGCCGCGTCCTGCAACTCTTCGGCGAAGTGCGAGCCATAAACGAGCAGCTTCTTGGGCACGCAGCCGCGGATCACGCACGTCCCGCCGATCCGGTGCTCCTCGGCCACCGCCACCTTCGCGCCATGGCCAGCGGCGATGCGCGATGCACGAACGCCGCCCGATCCGGCGCCGATGACGAAGAGATCGTAGTCGTAGGTCTTGGCCATCGCGCTGCTCCTGTGGGAGCGCGGATATGCGGGTCGGCGGCGAGCGCCAACATCTTTTGGCGGGAAAGATGCCCGGCTGCGGCGGTCTAGCCGCCGACGACGGTGCCGATCGGTTCGCCCGCCTGCCACACTTCGCAGACCGGACAGTCGTCGTCATTGCGGGCTCGATCGATCGCCTGGCGGTCGTTCTGGGCGAGGATGTCCTTGACCTTGAGCACCTTGCCGCCCGGCCCGGCGACTTTGTTGATGCGATAATGCTTCATGTCGCGCTGCCCACTTCTGCGGCGAATAATGCCTCAATCGGAAGTGGTAGGCAAGACTTCTACGCGCAACTGTAACAGCTTATCCAATCCCTGCCGCTGCCAACAACGCCATCGTGCTGGCGTCGAACTTGGCCCCGCCCTTGCCGATCGCCTTGGCGATTTCCTTGCCGAGCTCGACCCCGAACTGGTCGAACGAATTGATCCCCAAGATCACCCCGTCGGCGAACGTGCGGTGTTCGTGGAACGCGATCAGCGCGCCCAATGTCGCGGCGTTGATTTCGTCGCAGAGCATCGTCGCCGAGGGGCGGTCGCCGGGGTAGGCGCGCGCCGGATCCTTGGGGTTGGCGCGCCCGGCCATCAGCGCCGCGCCTTGCGCGAAGCAGTTGGCGAGCAGGTTGTGGTGGTGCTCGGGATCGAGCGCGTCGCCCGGCTCGATCGCGGCGATGAAATCGACCGGAACGAGGTTGGTGCCCTGGTGGAGCAATTGGAACACCGCGTGCTGCGCGTCGGTGCCGACCCCGCCCCAAGTGATCGGCGCGGTCGGCCCGCTCACCGGCTTGCCGCCCAGCGTCACCGACTTGCCGTTCGATTCCATCTCGAGCTGCTGGAGATAGCTCGGCAGCAGCCGCAATCGCTCGTCGTAAGCGAAGCAAGCGCGGGTCTGGCACCCGGCGAGATGCGTGTAGTAGAGATCGGCGAAAGCGGCGCGCAGCGGCAGATTGGCGGCGCCGTCGGTGTCGATGAAATGGCGGTCCATCGCCGCCGCGCCGTCGAGCATTTGCGCGAACGCATCCCATCCCGCGGCGAGCGCGATCGGAAAGCCGATCGACGACCACAGAGAATAGCGCCCGCCGACGGCTTCGGAGAACGGCAGCACGCGGGTTTCGTCGATGCCCCACTCGACCGCCTTGGGGGGCGCGGCGGTGAGCGCGATCGCGCGGCCGTGGGCGTCGGCGACGCCGTTCTCGCGCAACCAGTCGAGCGCGCTGGTGGCGTTGACCATGGTCTCGGTGGTGGTGAAGGTCTTGCTGGCAATCGCGACCAGCGTGGTCGCCGGATCGCACGCACGAAACGCGGCTTCGAGCGCGAGCCCGTCGATGTTCGAGACGACGTGAACGTCGCATTTCGCGTCCTCGCGCGCCAGCGCATCGACCGCCAGCGCCGGGCCGAGCGCCGAGCCGCCGATCCCGATGTGGATTAGGTGGCGGACCTCACCCAAAGCTCCGCCATGGATCGCCTCGACCAGGCTGCGCATCCGCGCGTGAAGCGCTGCCGCTTCCTCGACCGAAGTGTCCTTACCGATCCTGCGCTGCGCGGTGTGTTCGACCGGGCGGTCCTCGGTGGTGTTGATATGCTCGCCAGCGACCATCGCGGCGCGGCGCTGCGAAAAGCCCGCGGCTTCGGCGAGCGCTTCGAACGCGGTGAGATGATCGGGCGAGAGATGGGTCTTCGACCAGTCGAAACGGATCGCGCCGCCGGGCAGATCGAGCGTCGCGGTCATCGCATCGACGCGGTCGTTGTCGGCGAACAGCTCGGCCAGCGAGGGACGGGGCAAGGCCCGGATCGCATCCCATGCTTTGCCAACCTTATCGTCCATCGCTTGCATCCTTTCGCGCACCGGCCGGTGGCCTATGCGAGCGCCACGCGCCTCGCGCAATACGCCGCGGCTTGACGCCGCGCGTTCCGCCCAACATGGACGCCGCGATGACCGACACCGCCCCTACCGCCCCCGCGCCCGAAGCCGTTCCCGCCAAAAAGGCGAAGAAGGAAGACAGCTTCCCCGTCTTCGTGCTCAAGCTGGTGGTGGTGGTCGCGCTGTTCCGCGCCTTCGTGTTCTCGCCGTTCAACATCCCCAGCGAATCGATGCTGCCGCGTCTGTGGAACGGCGATTATCTGCTCGCCGCCAAGTGGCCGTACGGCGTCTCGCGCTATTCGCTGCCGTTTTCGGTGCCGCTGCTGCCCGAACACCGCCTGTTCGCGCACCAGCCGCAGCGCGGCGACGTGGTGATCTTCAAAGCGCCCCCACTCGCCGATACCGACTACATCAAGCGCGTCATCGGGCTGCCCGGCGACACCATCCAGCTGATCGGCGGGACGGTTTATCTGAACGGGCTGCCAATCCCCAAGCAGCGCGTCGCCGACTTCATCATCCCGATGAGCGGCAACACCCAGTGCACCACCGCGCAATTCGCGTGGAAGGACGATTCCGGCCGCGACGTCTGCCGTTATCCGCGCTTTCGCGAGACGCTGCCCGGGGGCAAGACTTACGACGTGCTCGACTTCGGGTACCGACCGCAGGACGATTACGGCCCGGTGACCGTGCCCGAGGGCGAGCTGTTCCTGATGGGCGACAACCGCGACAACTCCGAAGACAGCCGGTTCGAGGCGGTCCCCGGCGGCGGGGTGGGCATGGTCCCGCAGGACAACCTCGTGGGCCGGGCCAGCGCGATGATGTTCTCGACCGACGGCGACGCGAGCTGGATCAAGCCGTGGACCTGGTTCGGCCACACGCGTGGATCGCGGATCGGCAAGGCGATCTGATGGTTTTAGGCTCGGCGACGCACAAGTTCCTGAGCGCGCTCGCCGGGCATGCGCCAGCCGACGAGCCGCTGTGGCGCGAGGCGCTGACCCACGGCTCGACCGGCGAGGCGCGCGATTACCAGCGGCTGGAATTTCTCGGCGACCGCGTGCTGGGGATGGTCGTCGCCGAATGGCTCCACGAATCCGAAGAAGGCAGCGAAGGCCGCCTGTCGCAGCGCCTCAACGCGCTGGTCAGCGGGGCGACTTGCGCGCAAGTTGCACGCGAGATCGGGCTGCCAGAGCACGTCCGCCTCGGCAAGCAGGCGCGCGACGACGGCGGGCACGACAGCGACAACATCTTGGGCGACGTGATGGAAGCGCTGATCGGCGCGAGCTTCGTCAGCGAAGGGTTCGAGCCGACCCGCGCGCTCGTCCGCCGGCTGTGGGCGGCGCACGTCGGCGGCGGGCTGGGGGAATCGAAGCACCCCAAATCGGCCTTGCAGGAATGGGCCGCGGGCAATCGCAAACGCGGGCCCGAATACCGGCTGGTCGACCGCTCGGGCCCCGATCATGCTGCTAGCTTCACCGTCGCGGTAAGCGTGGCGAACGTCGGCGAAGCGCAAGCCACCGCCTCGAGCAAGCAGGAAGCCGAGACGCTCGCCGCCGAGGCCTTCATGAGCCGGTTCGGGTGATCTTCCCCCACTCCGCTCACCCTGAGCTTGTCGAAGGGCTGTCCTTGTTCTTCGGGGGCGGTATCGGGTTGCGGCAATGACAGAGTCTGCTTCAACCAAGCATTGCGGCCTTGTCGCGGTGATCGGCGCGCCCAATGCGGGCAAATCGACGCTGGTCAATGCGCTGGTCGGGCAGAAAGTGGCGATCGTCAGCGCCAAGGCGCAGACCACGCGCGCACGGCTGATGGGGATCGCGCTGGCGGGTGACGCGCAGATCATCCTCGCCGACACCCCCGGCCTGTTCGCACCCAAACGCCGGCTCGACCGCGCGATGGTCAGCGCGGCATGGGAGGGCGCGAACAAGGCCGACGCGATCCTGCTGGTGGTCGATGGCCGCAAGAAGAAGCTCGACTATCTCGGGCCGATCCTGACCAGCCTGCACGGCCGCCCCGAGCGCAAGATCCTCGTGCTCAACAAAGTCGACGAGACCGCCAAGGAGCCGATGCTCGCCGCCGCGCAGGCGCTCGCCGGAGATGACCAGTTCGACGAGGTGTTCTTCATCTCGGCGCTGACCGGCGACGGCGTCGCCGAGCTCAAGGACCGGCTTGCCGCGCTGATGCCTAAGAGCGCGTGGCACTACCCCGAAGACCAGGTCTCCGATGCCAGCGAGCGCCTGCTCGCGACCGAAATCACTCGCGAGCAGCTTTACCGCCAGCTCCACGACGAACTGCCTTACGACAGCGCGGTGCGCCCCGAAAGCTACACCGAGCGCAAGGACGGCTCGGTCGAAATCCACCAGCAGATCGTCATCGCGCGCGACAGCCAGAAAGGCATCGTGCTCGGCAAAGGCGGCGCGCGGCTCAAAGCGATCGGCGAGGCCGCACGCAAGGAACTGGCGGGCCTGCTCGGCCGCAAGGTCCACTTGTTCCTCCACGTCAAAGTCGATGAGACCTGGAGCGAAAGCCGCGAGATTTACGAGGAAATGAGGCTGGAGTGGGTGAAGTAGGAACTCAAGCCGCGCCAATCCGCTGAAGCTTCGCGGTCAGCGTGGCTTCGTCGAACGGCTTCGAGACATATTCGTCCGCCCCCGCGCCGATGCCCTGATGGATGTCGAGCGATTCGCTGCGCGCGGTGCAGAACACGGTCTTGGGCCAGGCGTTGCCGGGCAGCGCGCGCATTGCCTGGATGAATTCGAGCCCGGTCATCACCGGCATGTCCCAATCGAGCAGGATCAGGTCGGGCATCGCCACCTTGCAGCGGGCGAGCGCTTCCTCACCGTTCTCGGCCTCGATTACGGTATAGCCCAAATCCTCGACGATCCGGCGCGAGACTTTGCGGACGACGCGCGAATCGTCGACCACCAGACACTGGCGTGTGCGCAGCGAGGGCTGGGGCGCTTCCGGCATCCGGCCCATGACTTGCGGCGCGGGCGCTTGAGTCGGCTGCTGCGGCGGCGCGGCGTAAGCGTCGTCGGCCGCGATCCGTGGACGGTCGATCCGTTTTATAAGGTCGCGCACGCGGTCACCTCCCCGCGTTCGCGGAGCGGCGACGCGATCGGCGCGGCGGCCTCGCCCGCGGTGCGGCGGACGTGGAGGTAGGGTACCCAGACATCGCCATAATCGGCCTTCTGATACCACAGATCGAGCACGTCGTAGGACGACCAGAACCCGCTCGCGTCGCGCAGGCGAATGCCTTCCCCGATCCGCGGCACGCTGGCAAAGCGCAGCCGCTCCTGACCCTGTGTCGTCTCGTTCTGGATTTCGATCTCGATCACGCCGCCGAGCGATAACGCCTAATCGTTGCCGAATTGCCAACGTGCGTGTCAGCGCAGCTTGGCGATGCTCAGTCCGTCAGCCTTGGCGCGATCCTTGGTCGATTCCTCGGTGCGGTTAAGCGCCTTGGCGATTTCCCGAAGGCCTTTGCCTTTGGCCGCGAGCACGTGGAGCTTCTGGATTTCTTCGCTCTTCCAGGGCTGCCGGTGGCGTTCGAACTTTTCGCTCATGCCTTGGCGGCCTTCTTCTTCGGTGCCGCCTTCTTCTTGGCCGGAGCTTTCCTGCGCCCCTGGCCCTTCGCCGGGCCCTTGGCGGCGCGCTCGTCGATCAGCCGCACGGCTTCATCGGCGGTCAGATCCTCGGGCTTGCGGTCGCGCGGGAGCGTGGCGTTGGTGGTGCCGTCGGTGACGTACGGCCCGTAGCGCCCGGCCATTAGCTTGATCTCGCCGCCCGATGTCGGGTGCGCGCCGAACACCGCCAGCGCCTCGAGCGGTTGGCGCACGCCGCGCCCGCCGCCTGCCGCCGCCTCGGCGAGCTTGGTCACGGCGCTGTTCATGCCGGTTTCAAACACTTCGGCGGTGCCGCGCAGCTTGGCGTACTTGCCGCTGTGCGCAAGATACGGCCCGTAGCGCCCGATGCTCGCGGTGATCGGCTCGCCGCTTTCGGGATGCGCGCCGATCGTGCGCGGCAGGCTCAGCAGCTTGACCGCCCAGTCGAGATCGAGTTCGGGGATGTCCTTGGGGATCGAGGCGCGTTTGGCCTCCTTGCCCTGCCCGGTCTGGATATACGGACCGAAGCGCCCGCTGTGGCGGGTGACCGGCTCGCCCGTCTCGGGGTGCTTGCCGATCTCGCCTTCTTCGCCGCCGCCCTCGGCCCCGCCGGGCTGCGCGAACTTGCGGGTGAATTTGCACTCGGGATAGTTCGCGCAAGCGACGAACGCGCCGAACTTGCCCCCGCGCAGCGCGAGCCGCCCGCCGCTGCGGCCCTCGGTTTCGCACAGCGGGCAGCGGCGCGGATCGCTTCCGTCCTCGGTCGGCGGGAACAAGTAGTCGGAGAGGAACTCGTCGAGCGCCGCAGTCACTTCGGACGGCTTTTGCGCCATGACTTCGTCGGATTTGGGCTTGAAGTCCTTCCAGAAGGCTTCGAGGACGTGCTTCCATTCGGCGCGCCCGCCCGAGACGTCGTCGAGTTCGTCCTCCATCCCGGCGGTGAACTGGTAGGCAACGTAGCGCGGGAAAAAGCGTTCGAGGAACGCGGTCAGCAGCCGCCCCGATTCCTCGGCGAAGAACCGGTTCTTCTCGGTCCGAACGTAAGCGCGGTCCTTGATCACTTGAAGCGTCGCGGCGTACGTCGAGGGCCGCCCGATCCCCAGTTCCTCGAGCCGCTTGACCAGCGTCGCTTCGGAATAACGCGGCGGCGGCTGGGTGAAATGCCGGGTCGCTTCGACGCCGCGCTTGGCCGGGGCGTCGCCGCCGGCGAGCACGGGGAGCAGGCCCTCGTCGCTCTCGTCGGCGTCCGATTTCTGGTCGAGGCTTTCGTCGTAGACCGCGAGGAATCCGGGGAACTTCACGACTTGCCCGGTGGCGCGCAGCTCGTGCTTGCCGGTGCCCTCGCGCAGCGTCACGCTCGTCCGCTCGATCGACGCGGAGGCCATCTGGCTGGCGATCGCGCGCTTCCACACGAGCTCGTAAAGCCGCGCCTCGTCGCCGTGGCCGAAGTGATCGCGGGAAAATTCGGTCGGGCGGATCGCCTCGTGCGCTTCTTGGGCGTTCTTGGCTTTGGTTTCGTAAATCCTAGGCTTTTCCGGAAGATAGTGCCCGTTCTTGTAGCGTTCGCTGATCGCCAGCCGTGCTGCCGAAATCGCGCTCGGGTCCATCTGCACGCCGTCGGTGCGCATGTAAGTGATCGCGCCTGCTTCGTAGAGCCCTTGCGCCACGCGCATCGTGTGGCTGGCCGAGAAGCCGAGCTTGCGCGCCGCTTCCATCTGCAGCGTCGAGGTGGTGAACGGTGGGTACGGGTTGCGCCGCGTCGGGCGGACCTCGACTTCCTCGACGCGGAACGTTGCGGCCTCGACCGTGGCTTTGGCACGCGCGGCGATGCCCGCTTCGCCCAGGCTCAGCTTGTCGAGCTTCTCGCCGTCGAACCTGACCAGCCGCGCGGGAAATTCGGTGCCGCTCTGTTCGAGGCGGGCGACCACCTGCCAGTATTCCTGCGCGCGGAACTTCTCGATCTCGCGCTCGCGCTCGACGATCAGGCGCAGCGCGACCGACTGGACGCGGCCCGCGCTCTTCGCGCCCGGCAGCTTGCGCCACAACACCGGGGAGAGCGTGAAGCCGAACAGGTAATCGAGCGCGCGGCGGGCGAGATAAGCGTCGATCAGGTCCTGATCGAGCTCGCGCGGGTTGCGCATCGCCTCGGTCACGGTGTCCTTGGTGATCGCGTTGAAGGTGACGCGCTGAACGTCCTTGGGCAGTGCTTTGCGCTTGGCGAGCAGCTCACGGATATGCCAGCTGATCGCCTCGCCCTCGCGGTCGGGGTCGGTGGCGAGGATCAGCCGGTCGGCGGTCTTGGCCGCATCGGCGATCGCCTTCACGCGGCTGGTCTTGTCGCCGTAAAGCTCCCAGTCCATCGCGAAGTCCTCGTCGGGACGGACCGAGCCGTCCTTGGGGGGCAAGTCGCGGACATGACCGTAGCTGGCGAGGACCTTGTAGTCCTTGCCCAGATACTTCTCGATGGTTTTGGCCTTGGCGGGCGATTCGACGATGACAAGTTGCATAGAAAAACGTGGCGCCTCTTACGCGTATGTACACGCGCGATGGTGGAGAGCGGTTTGCGGCGACGTCAAGCGCCCGTCGCACGCGTCCTTCGCCAGGCGATGAAAAAGCCGATGCCGAGCAGGATGTCGACGACCGCGAAAGCAAGCAGGATGCGGTCTTCGGTAACACCCGCCATCGCGAACGTGATCACCGGCATCGCGAACACCAGCTTCTCCAATACCGCCCAGGGCATCAAAGGCCGATAGCGCACGGGATCGCCGCCAATCGTCCAGAACACGCCCTGAAACACCAGCGCCAACCCGACGAAGCCGTAAAAAATCTCGGCACCGGCGACCGGCAACGGAGTCCAGTAGAGCGGCGCGAGCACGATCACGCCGTAAATCGCCGCCCAGCGAAACATGCGCGTTGCGAACATCGTCAGCCCCTCCCTGCCCCGCGCCAGTGGCTGGACCGGCGCGAGGCCGGAGGTCAACCTTTCACGCGTCCCCTTCCCCTTGCCCCGCCCCGACTGGCATAGAGCCGGCGATGACGGGCGGCGATCAACGCGTAGCGCAGGCGCTGGCTCTGCTGGCGGCGGGGCGCAAGCCGGAAGGGCTGCTTGCGCTCACCCGGCTGGCGGCGGACGGCGTGGCGGAAGCTGTGCGGACCTTGGGCGAACTGCGCTGGGGCGCGCAGATCGATCCCGATCCGGTGGCCGCGCGCGCGTTGTTCGAACGGGCAGACGTTTTGGGCGATCCGGTCGCGGCGATTTACCTCACCAATCTGCTCGCCAGCGGCATCGCCGGCGTGCGCGATTGGCCGAAAGCCATGGCCCGGCTGACGGAGGAAGCCAAGCGCCACCCCGCGCGCCACGACGCCGCCGCGCTGATTGTGCGCATGAACCTCGACGAATTCGGCGATCCGGTATCGCTGCGGCCGTCCGAGCGGGTATCGGACCAGCCCGACATCGTGCGCCACACCGCGCTCTTCACCGCGGCCGAGTGCGCCTACGTGCTGCAGGTCGCCGCCCCGGGCTATGCGCCTTCGACCGTTTACGACAACCAGCGTAGGCTGGTGCGCGATCCGCTCCGCACTTCGGACGGATCGACGCTGCACTGGCTGATCGAAGACCCGGCGATCCACGCGCTCAATCGCCGGATCGCGGATGCGTCGAGCACGGCCGCCGATCAAGGCGAGGCCGCCCAGGTTCTGCGCTATCGCCCGGGTCAAGAATACCGCCCGCACTTCGACTTCGTCCGCGCCGCGCCCAATCAGCGCGAATTGACCGCGCTGGTCTGGCTCAATCACGACTTCCGCGGCGGCGAGACGGTGTTCCCCAAGGCCGGGCTCAAGCTCAAAGGCCGCAAGGGCGACGCGGTGGTCTTCCGCAACGCGCTTGCGGACGGCACGGTCGATCCGCTGACCGAGCATGCCGGAACGCCGGTGTCGAAGGGCGCCAAGTTCCTCTACAGCCGCTGGATCCGCGCCGCGCGCTGGCAGCCTTAGCCCAGGCTGACTCGGCCTCCGGCGTGGCGCACAAGACGCCCGCCGAGCTCGAGTTCGAGCAGCGCGAGCTGGACCGCGGCGGCGGGCTCGCCGCACTGGCGGATGAGCTCGTCGACCGAGACCGGGGCGGTGGTTAGCAGCCCGGCGATGTCCGCCGGGGTTTCGCCCAGCTCGTCGTCGCCGCGCCACTCCGATGCGACCTCGCGCAAGGACGAGCGCGGCGCGCCGTCGAAGCCCGAGAGCAGTTCGATCACGTCCGCGGCGCACTGGACGAGGATCGCGCCTTCGCGGATCAGCTCGTTGCACCCCTGCGAGCGCGGCTCGAGCGGGGAGCCGGGCACCGCCATCACCTCGCGCCCATATTCGGCGGCGAGCCGCGCGGTGATCAGCGAGCCCGACTTTGGCGCAGCCTCGACCACCAGCGTGCCCGCCGCGAGCCCCGCGATGATCCGGTTGCGCGCGGGGAAGTGGCGACCGAGCGGCTCGGTCCCCGGTGGTTGTTCGGCGATCAGCAGGCCGCCCAGCGCGATCTGCTCGTGAAGCTCGCGGTGCTCGGGCGGATAGGCGATGTCGATCCCGCTGGCGATCACGCCGATGGTCGCCCCACCGGCAAGCGCCCCGCGATGCGATGCTCCGTCGATCCCGCGCGCCAAACCCGAAACGACGGTGAACCCGGCCTCGGCGAGTTCGCCGCCGAACTGCCGCGCGAGCTTGACCGCCGCGGCCGAGGCATTGCGCGCGCCGACCACCGCGACGCATGGCCGCGCGGCGAGCGCGGTGTCGCCGCGCACGGTCAGGATCGGCGGCGCGCCTTCGCTCTCGCCGAGCAGCGCGGGATAGTCGGGGCTGTCGTGGAACAGATAGCGTGCCTGCATCCGCCGGACCTCGGCGACCTCGCTGGCGATCCGTGCTTCGGGCGCGGGAGTGTAGCCGCCCGAGCGGCCCGCCAGATCGGGCAGCGCGGCAAGCGCGGCGCGGGCGTCACCGAAGCGCCGCAACAACTGGCGATAGCTGACCGGCCCGATGTTGGGCGAGCGCAGCAGCCGGATGCGGGCGAAAGCTTCGTCCTGCGCCAGCGTCACGACTTGTTGCCAACTCTCGGCTCCGTCCCGGCGCGCAGCCGGGCAATGTTGGCGCGGTGCTGGAAGAGCACGATCGCCGCGATGGCGCACAGAACCACGGCGACATTGGGAAAATCGAGCAGCCAAGCCACAATCGGCGCGGCTACGATCGCGCCGAGCGATGACAGCGAGGAAGTCCGGCTGAGCGCGAGGACAATTGCCCAAATCACGGCGCAAACCACCATCACCGGCCACGCCAGAGCTACGCAAACTCCCGCCGCGGTCGCAAATCCCTTGCCGCCTTTGAAGCGCAGCCAAACCGGAAAGCAGTGCCCGATGACCGCGCCAATTGCGGCGACGCCTTCGGTTCCCGGCAACCAGCGCGCCGCAATCAGCACCGCGGCAACGCCCTTGCCCGCATCGAGCAGGACCGTCGCCGCCGCGAGCCCCTTGCGCCCGGTACGCAGGACATTGGTCGCGCCGATGCTGCCCGAGCCGATGTTGCGCAAATCGCCCGCGCCGCTCGCGCGGGTCAGGATCAGCCCGAACGGGATCGAGCCGAGCAGGTAGCCCAGCCCCAGCGCCCCAATCCATTCCATCGCGCCAGCCCCCGTTTCGCCGAAGCGCGGAGTTAGCTACAGCACTCGGGCTACGGCAAGGGGGGACTGTGAGATGACGCGCCGGCTGAACATCGTGCTTGCCGTGCTGATCCTCCTGGTCGGCGTGCCGTTCTACTGGTTGCTGCTCGACAATCGGCCCGGCGATGTGCCGCCCAAGCCGATCACGGTCGCGCAATTGCGCGTGCTCGCGGCGCAAATGCCGGGGCCGCACCCGACCGAGGCGCAATTCCGGATGGTCGCGTTCCGCCGCGTGCCCGGCGATTTCCTCGTCGCCGGGTGGGGGCTCAAGCGCCGCCTGGTCGGCGTGATGGGCTGGACGTTGCCCGTGCCCGGCGGGCGGCCGATCGCGATCGACACCGGATTCACCGCCGACGCCGCCGCCGCGATGAGCATGGAGAGCTTCGACACCGGGCAGCAGCGCATGCTCGACCAGGGCTTGCGTGACGCCGGGCTGATCCTCGTGACGCACGAGCATGTCGATCATCTCGGCGGGTTCGTGGCGCTGGCGGGCGCTCCCGCTGTCGCGCGCAAGGTCGCGCTCAACGCCGCACAACTGCCGCCCGGGCAATGGTCGTCGCGGCTGGCGTGGCCCAAGGGCCCGACGATCGAACCGCGCATCCGCGGCGACGCTCCGCAAGCGGTCGCGCCGGGCGTCGTCGCGATTCCAGCGCCGAGCCACACCCCGGGCTCGCAGATGATTTTCGTTACGCTCGCCGATGGGCGCGAGCTGCTGTTCGCGGGCGACATCTCGTCGTTCGCGGCCAACTGGCGGCGGCTGCGCGCGCGTTCGCGGCTGGTCGGCGAGTGGATCGCGCCCGAGAACCGGCGCGAGGTCTATGCCTGGCTCAAGACCATCCGCGCCTGGAAGATCGAATACCCCGCGCTGGTGGTGATCCCCGGCCACGATTACGAATACTTGCGCAATCATGCTTTCGCTGGACTGCGCGATCTAACTCCGCCCGCGCCCAACCAAGATGCTCTGGCCAGCGGGCAGGACTTCTAGTAAGCGGCTGCGATCAGCCGGAAAGCGCAGGCGCGCCGGCCTCCCGCAAAAGGCGGTGCGACGCGTGAACTACGACCATGTCTTCGATCAGGCGATCGAGCGGCTCCACGCCGAAGGCCGCTACCGGGTGTTCATCGACATCTTGCGCAACAAGGGCGCCTATCCCAACGCGCGCTGCTTTGCCGGGCACAACGGGCCCAAGGACATCACGGTGTGGTGCTCGAACGATTACCTCGCGATGGGCC
>JBBRER010000038.1:0-17058 GCA_038202745.1 Sphingomonadales bacterium | reverse complement strand
GAGCAGATCGAAGCGATCCGCCAGTTCGTGATTCGGCGTGCCAACGAGGACAAGGCGCTTGGGGGAAGCTGATCCGGGCTAAGCGCGCGCAGAACCGGCCGGGACTCACCCCGCGAAGAAGTTCAGCTCGAGCAGCACCCCGTTGGGGTCTTTGACGAATATCTGCTCCAGCCCGATCGATTCTACGCGGTTGGTCCGAAATTCGCAGCCCAGCCTCGTAATCCGCGCCAGCGCGGCGGAATGATCGCTGCACTTGAACGCGATGTGATGCACCGCTCCGGTCGCTGTGCCGTGTTCGAACGCGCGGTCATAAGCCCTCTCGCAATCGACCGAGTTGAGATGGACGAGCGCACGGCCCGATCCGTCGAACAGCCACTGCATCTGGTCGGGACGGAAAGGCGGCGGACCGTCGCGGCGTTCGAGTTCGAGCAGCGCGACGTAGAACTCGGCGGTCTCGTCCAAGCGGTCAGTAACGATATTGACGTGATCGAGCTGTTCAACCGGCATGATCCCTCACCTCCTCGACAAAGCCGCCTCGCTCTGCGCCATCAATTGCGCAATGATCTCCGCGACGGGCTCTTCCTTCGTCACCATTCCGACCGACTGGCCCGCCATCAGGCTGCCGCCTTCGACGTCGCCGTCGATCACCGCGCGCCGCAGCGCGCCCGCCCAGTAGTGCTCGATCTGGAGCTGCGCCTCGAGCATCGCAATGCCGTCCTCGTCGAGCGCGCGCGCGACCTCGAGCTGTTTCGCGGTGAACGATTCGGTGCCCTTGTTCTTGAGCGCGCGCACCGGAATCACCGGGAGCCGCGGATCGACCTGGACGCTGGCGACCGCGTCGCGCGCGTTGGCGCGGAAGAACGCCGCCTTGAACGCGGGGTGCGCGATGCTCTCGCTGGCGCACGCAAAACGCGTGCCGAGCTGGACCCCGACCGCGCCCATCTCGAGATAGCCCGCGATCGCCTCGCCCCGCCCGATCCCGCCCGCGACGAAGACCAGCGCCTCGTCCGCCAGCACGGGAAGGATTTCCTGCGCGAGCACCGAAGTCGAGACCGGCCCGATATGCCCGCCCGCTTCCATCCCCTCGATCACGATCGCATCCGCGCCGGATCGAAGCAGCTTCTTGGCCAGCGCCAGCGTAGGCGCGAAGCAGATCACCTTGGCGCCCGCCGCCTTGACCGCCTCGACACTGCCCTTGGGCGGAATGCCGCCTGCAAGCACGACGTGACCGACGCGGTGGCGCACGCAGATTTCGATCAGATCGAAGAGCTGCGGGTGCATCGTGATCAGGTTGACCCCGAACGGCCTGGACGTGCGCGCCTTGGTCGCCGCGATCTCACTGTCGAGCAGGTCGGGGGTCATCGCCCCGCAGGCGATTACCCCAAAACCGCCGGCCTCGCTGATCGCCGCGACCAGATGGCGTTCCGAAACCCAGCTCATCGCCCCGCACAGGATCGCGTGGTCGCAGCCGAGGAACTCGCGTCCGCGCTGCATCAGGTGGTCGGTCAGGGGAAATGTGCTCATCGCGGCGCGGCTTAGGGGTGCGCGCCCGCAGCGGCAAGCCGCGCGCAAATCGAGCCGCGACGACTAATCGCTTTTTCCGCGCAAGCTGAACAGCCTTAATCGCTTAACTCGTTTGCCAGGCGGGAGTAGCACGACGTTTCGAATTCGCGCACAAAGCGCGCACGGCAAGGAGCAGCATGATGAACGTAGCGACCGGATCGAGCCCCGAAGGCTGCCCGATGGGGCATGGCGAGGCCAAGGCGCGCGGGCTTCTGGGCCGCACCAACCGCGATTGGTGGCCCGATGCGCTCCCGCTCGAGATTCTGCTCGAGGGCGGCAAGTCGCCCGACCCGATGGGCAAGGACTTCGATTATGCCGAAGCCTTCAAGAAGCTCGATTACAAAGCTCTCAAGGCCGACTTGACCGCTCTGATGACCGACAGCAAGCCGTGGTGGCCGGCGGATTACGGCAACTACGGTCCGTTCTTCATCCGCATGGCGTGGCACGCCGCGGGCACCTACCGCACCGCCGATGGCCGCGGCGGATCGAGCAGCGGCCAGCAGCGCTTCGCCCCGCTCAATTCATGGCCCGACAACGGCAATCTCGACAAGGCGCGGCGGCTGTTGTGGCCGGTCAAGCAGAAGTACGGCAAGAATATCAGTTGGGCCGATCTGTTCATCCTGACGGGCAACGTGGCGATCGAGAGCATGGGCGGGCCCACATTCGGCTTCGGCGGGGGGCGCAAGGACGTGTTCGAGGCTGAGCGCGACATCTACTGGGGCGCGGAGGACTTGTGGGTCAGCGACGGCGCCGGGACGCGGATCCAGCCCGACCAGCAGATGGACCTCGAAAACCCGCTCGCGGCGGTTCAGATGGGCCTGATCTACGTCAATCCAGAAGGTCCGGGCGGCAATCCCGATCCGCTTCAGTCGGCGCGCGACATCCGCATTACGTTCGAGCGGATGGCGATGAACGATGAGGAAACCGTCGCGCTGACCGCGGGCGGGCACACCTTCGGCAAGGCGCACGGCGCGGGCGACGCGAGCCTCGTCAGTCACGCTCCCGAAGGCGCGGACATCTCGCTCCAGGGCCTCGGCTGGGCCAGCACCTTCGAAAGCGGGATCGGCGCGCACGCGATCACCAGCGGGATCGAGGGCGCGTGGGTCAACACCCCGACGCAGTGGTCGGGCAACTACTTCCGCCTACTGCTCGACTACGAATACGAGCTGGTGAAAAGCCCGGCGGGCGCGCAGCAATGGCAGCCCGTCGGCCAGAAGCAAGAAGACATGGCCCCCGATGCGCACAACCCGGGCCGGCGCGTCCCGACGATGATGACCACCGCCGACATGGCGATGAAGGCCGATCCCGAATACCGCAAGATTTCGGAGAAGTTCCGCAGCGATCACGAGGCGTTCAAGGACGCGTTCGCGCGCGCCTGGTTCAAGCTGACGCACCGCGACATGGGGCCCAAGGCCCGTTACCTCGGCCCCGAAGTTCCGGGCGAGGATCTGATCTGGCAGGACCCCGTTCCGGCCGGGAAGGCACCTGCGGATGGGGACGTCACCGCGTTCAAGACCGCGATCCTGGGCAGCGGGTTGAGCGTCGGCCAACTGGTCAAGACCGCCTGGGCCTCGGCCTCGACCCATCGCAAGTCGGATCATCGCGGCGGCGCCAACGGCGCACGCATCCGCCTCGCTCCGCAGAAGGACTGGGCGGTCAACGAGCCCGCCGAGCTGGCGCAGGTTCTGGCCAAGATCGACGGGCTGCGCGGCAATCTGTCGTTGGCCGACGCGATCGTGCTGGCCGGCTCGACGGCGGTCGAGAAGGCGGCGAAGGACGCCGGGTTCGCGGTGACGGTGCCGTTCACCGGCGGGCGCGGCGATGCGGTGCAGGACTGGACCGACGCCGACAGCTTCGAGCCGATGGAGCCCAAAGCCGACGGCTTCCGCAACTACCTGGCGACCAAGCATTCGGTAAAGACCGAGGAATTGCTGCTCGACCGCGCTTCGCTGCTCGACCTGTCGGTGCCCGAGATGACCGTGCTATTGGGCGGGCTGCGTGTGCTCGGCGCCAACCACGGCGCGAGCAAGCACGGCGTGTTCACGGCCCGCGCCGGTCAGCTCACCAACGACTTCTTCGTGGGGCTGCTCGACATGGACGTGTTCTGGAAAGTCGTCGACACCGGCGGCGACGAGGAGTTCGTCGGCACGAATCGCGCAACCAACCAGGAAAAATGGCGCGCGACCCGCACCGACCTGATCTTCGGGTCGAACAGCCAGCTGCGCGCGACCGCCGAAGTCTATGCCGAGAAGGGCAACGAGGCGAAGTTCGTCGAGGATTTCGTCAAGGTGTGGACCAAAGTGATGAACGCCGACCGGTTCGATATCTGAGCGCTGGACCCGGTCAGCCGCCGGGGGCGAACTTGTTTGCCTTGCGCCGTCCCATCCTGAGGCCGCTTTCGAGCCGCGCGCGCAGTTGGGTGTAAAAGGCCTCGAGGAACGCGCGCTCGTCGCCGCTGCCCGGGTTCCAGCCGATCTTGCGGCAGATCGCTTCGTGAACCGCGGCGATCGCCTCGGCGCGGTCGTCGCGCAGCACGCGCTCGAGCGTCTGCAGCTCGTGCTCGCCATAGACCGCCAGTTCGGCCGCACCGAAGCGGTAGCTCGCCCCGCTCGCCGCGCTCGTCCCTTGCGCCGAAGCGCCCAAGCTCATCGCCGCTTCGAGCCGGCGGCGCGGGGTCTCGACCACCCAGGTTCCCGCGATCAGATCGCCCGCGCGCAGCCGGTCGCGGTTGAACAGCGGGAACAGCGCGAAAATCAGGAACCATGCGGTCGCCGCCAGCCCTGCCGCGCCGCTGTCGTCGCTCGACAGCAGGAACACCAGCGGCAGGAACAGCTCGATATCGCGCAGCAGGTTGCGCGCGATGACCATCTCGGCGCTGAGCCGCCCCCCATCGCGCGCGGCGATCCGCATTCCGGTCACGCGCTTGCCTGGGGTCGCGCCGCGCGCGCCCAGTTCGAAAAACAGGAAGTAGGCGTTGCGGAACAGGAACATCGCCGCGATCCACACGATCAGCACGAACTGCAACGCCGGGCTGCGGTCGACTTTGTCGAGGTTCGCGTCGAAAAGGCCCGAGGCGATGTAGATGAGCGCGATCGTGGTCGCGATCATCAACGTGCCGATCAGCATGAGATCGAGCGCCAGCGCGCCGAACCGCGCGCCGCGGCTGGCAAGCACGATCGGCAGCGCGATTCCTTCGGGGGTCACCATCGCGCGCCGCCGATCGCCGCGGGCGGGAACGGCGAGCGCGGTCACGCCGCGCCCTCGGCTGCCGCGGCCTTGCGCCGAAACAGCGTGAAGTATGCGGTCCACATCACCAGCATGAAGCTGCCCACGATCAGCCGCGACGGCGTGGTGTCGAGCAGCTGGCGCGCGAACCCTTCGAGTAATGCCGCGACCACCAGCATCAGCACCGCGCCGGTCATCACCAGCGACGCGCGCTGCCCGGCCGCGGCCGCCGCAGCGAGCACCGAGCGCTCGCCCGGAAACGCGATCGCGCGGCCGATATGGAGCCCCGCCGCGCCCGCGAGCAGGATCGCGTAAAGCTCGGTCGTGCCGTGGACCATCAGCCATCCGGCAAGATCGAGCGTCAGCCCCTGGCCGTGGTAAAGCCACAGCAGCGCGCCCATCGTCGCCAGGTTCTGAATCACGAGCAGCAGCGTCGGCACGCCAAACGCGAAACCCAATGCGAACGCGAGAATCGCCACTTGCGCGTTGTTGTAGAACAGCATCGCCGAAAACGCGCTCATCCCTGCTTCTTTGGTGTGCCCGAATAGCGTGCCGCGCAGCACCGCGCGGCTCGCGCCCGAAACGCGCTGGTCGGCCAAGCCTTCGGGGATCAAAGCGTTGTACCATTCGGCGTCGTGCGCGCACAGCAGCCAGCCGATCGCGGTGCCCGCGACCATCAGCGCGAGGACGATTCCGATCTCGAGCCTGAGTTCGCGCACCGCGCGGCCCCACCCGCCGCCGAGGAAGCGCAGCAGCCAGCGCCCCAATGAAACGCGCGGGCCATAGACGATGAACCAGGCGCGCTGGACCAGTGCCTCGAGGTAACGGAGCGTGGCGGCGTCGAGTGAGGTCTCACGCGCCACCGACAGGCTCGAGGCGACCGTCCGGTAGAGCACCGGCAGCGCGAGCAGATCGTCGTCGGAGACCTTGCGGAAGCGCCCCGCCTCGATCCGCCGGACGATCGCTTCCAAACGCTGCCAATCGCCCTCGCGCGCCTGGCGGAAGCGGTCCGAGCGCAGCGCCGCCGCCTCGATCGCCGCGTCCTGCGCCGCGACTTTGCCGCCGAAGAAGCCGAACAGCGCCATCAGCCGCCCCGCCTCATCCTATCGCGCCTTTGCGCTTGATCGCGAGGTACGCGTCGATCACTCGCGTCCCGAAGCGGTCGTGCGGGGCTTCGATAACCTCGACCCCCATCTGACGCAGCCGCGAGTGGACCAGCGCACGCTGCTTGAGCAGCCCGTCGGCACCGACCGCCATCGCCAGCGCCTGCAGGTCTGCGGGATTGTCGCCTGCAATCGATTCAAGCTCCTCGTCGGCGAGCGTGACGAACAGCACCAGGTGGCGGCGCACCAGCCGGGCGATGCTTTCGACCATCAGCTCGGCGCTGGTCGGGTCGGTGAAGTCGGAGAACACCACGATCAGGCTGCGGCGCTGGAGGCGCCCGGCGAGCGTCGCCAGCGCGAGCGTGAAGTTGGGTTCCTCGGCGTGGTATTCGAACCCCGCGGCGGTGTGCTGGAGCCGGCGGAAATCGCGCGCGTCGGAGACGAACGGGCTGATCGCCTGGGGGCGCGCGGCGAACCCGTAGAGCGCCACCCGGTCGCCGCCCTTGAGTGCGACGTAAGCCGTGGCGAGCGCGGCCGAGATCGCCCGGTCGAGTCGCGCCATCCCGGCGACCGGCTCGCACATCGCCTGCCCGCAATCGAACGCGAAGACGATCTGGTTGTTGCGCTCGGTCTCGTACTCCTTGGCGTAAAGGTGGACGTGGCGCGCGCTCGCCTTCCAGTCGATCCGGCGGCGGTCCATCCCCGGATGGTAGTCGGTCAGCGCCTCGAATTCGGCACCCTCGCCGCGAATCCGCCGCGCGATCAGCCCGAACTGCGCGTCGCGCAGGAACGCCTGGAGCGCGGGGCTGCGCACCGCGGCGACGTTGGGCCAGATGCGAACGTGGCGCGTGAGCGGGAGCACCGCCTGCCACGCCCCGAGCCCGAGCGGCCCGGTCCAGCGCAGCCAGCCGCGGGTGAGCGCCGCGGTTCCGCGACGTGCTGCTTTGACCGGGTATAGCCTGCCCCAGCCGGCCTCGCCGCGTCTCAGCGCGATATCCGCGCGGCCATGATCGAGCAGTCTCACATCGCCTTCGAGCGAAGCGGCGACATTGCGCGCGCGCGGGTTGGCGATCGGCGCGGAGAGCGCGAGCGCCTCGTCCACGCCGACCTCGATGTCGCTGCGCGCGGTCACTTCGAGCGACGCCGCCGACCAGCCGAGCAGCGCATCGCCGATCGTCAGCAGCAGGATTGCCGCGCCGCCCATCGGCGCGATCACCCACGCGCCGGGCGAACTCGCGCCGATCATCACCGCGACCAGCGCCAGCGCCGCGATCGACAGCACCGCGCGCTGGGTGGGGATGAGCGCGAGGCGAGAATTCAAGATCATGATCCTCTCCATTTTCGCGTCCGCCCAATTGGGGCGGTGGCAGACGGCCGCCGGCCGGCTGACGGAGGGGCTATGCCGCGCGATACCCCTCCACCACGACGCCTGCGGCGTCGCGGTCCCCCTCCCCATTTGTCCTTCGGAAAAATGGAGAGGATCGGTTCCATGATTCTCACCGCGGCGCCTCGGTCGCTTCGACCAGCTCGGCGACGAGCGCCTCGACCTGCTTGCCCTCGATCTCGGCCGCGGGCGAGAGCAGCAGGCGGTGCCGGAGCACGCTCGCGGCGAGCGCCTTGACGTCGTCGGGGACGACGTAGTCGCGGCTGTCGAGCGCGGCACGAGCGCGCGCGGCGCCGGCCAGCAGCACCGCCGCACGCGGACTCGCGCCCGAAGCGAGATCGGCGGTTTCGCGGGTCGCGCGGATCAGCCGGACGATGTAGTCGGCAACACTGTCGGCCAAAGTCACCTGCCTCACCGCATCGACAGCCGCGGCGATCCCCGCGCTGTCCGCGACCGCGGTCACGCCCATCTCGGCCGGGGTCGGCGCGGCGCCGCGCGCGCCGTAGGTCGCGACGATCCGCGCTTCTTCCTCCGCGCTGGGGTAGGCGATCAGCTGCTTGAACAGGAAGCGGTCGAGCTGCGCTTCGGGCAGCGGATAGACGCCCTGGCTCTCGATCGGGTTTTGCGTCGCGACCACCATGAACCGCGCGGGCAGCGCGTGGGCGGTGCCGTCGAGCGTCACGCGGCGCTCCTGCATTGCCTCGAGCAGCGCGGCCTGGGTCTTGGGCGGGGTGCGGTTGATCTCGTCGGCAAGCAGCAGCTCGCGGAAGATCGGACCGCGGGTCAGCGTGAACGCGCTCGTCTGAAAATTGAACAGGTTCGAGCCGAGGATGTCGCCGGGCATCAGATCGGGGGTGAACTGGATGCGCCCGTAGTCGAGCGCGAGGCTGGCGGCGAAGCATTGCGCGAGCAGCGTCTTGGCGGTCCCCGGCGGGCCTTCGAGGAGGACATGGCCTTGCGCCAGCAGCGCGACCAGCAAGTGATCGACGGGCTCGTCCATCCCGACGATCGCCTTGGCGACTTCGGCGCGGATCGCGGCGGCGAGCGCGCCGACCTCGGTGAGCGGGAGCGGCGGTTTGGCGATCATCGGGTGAGCGTCCTTTCGAGCGAATGGAGGTCTTGCGCGGCGCGCAGCAGGTCGAGCGGGCGGCGGGCGGCGCGCAGCCGCGCGGCGACGGTGGAGAACGGCGCGACATCCGGCGCGCGCGCGGCAAGCGCGCGGTCGATCGCCGCTTCCGTCCGGTCGGGCGGGTTGCGCGGCGGCAGCGACAAGGCGCGCGCCAGCCGCTCGCGCGTCGCGTCGGCATAAGGCGCGCCGAGCAGATGGAGGCGGCGCGAGCGGCGGATCAGCCCGGCGAAATTGCCGACCAGCGCGCGCTTGCCGAAGGCGATCGCCCGCGCCTCGGCACGCGGCGGGCCGAAGCGGAAGAACGCGCGCCACCCGGCGGCGATCGCCGCCAGGATCAGGCACAGCGTCGCTGCGAGGAACGGCGGGGTGAACGCGAGCGTCAGCAGATTGGGCGAACGCCCGTAGCCGGGCAGCGTGAGGTCGAAGGTCACCGCCCCGGGCTTGCCCCCCGCGGCGAGCCGGACCAGCGCCAGCGCGGCCTCGGCGCGCGCCCGATCGGCGAGCGCCCAGTTGTCGAGCAGATCGGGTTCGGCGACGACCACGACCGGGTAGATTTCATTGTCTGGGTCGGTGTCGTTCTGATCGACTTTCGCCGCAGCGTCGAGGTCGGGGTAGTAGCCTTTGTCGCCGAGGTATCCGGCGAGCGTGCGTCCATCGGGGTCGCGGATCAACGCGACGAGCGCGCCGGGCGAGACCGACTGGATCTGCTTGTCGGGCATTTGCAGCGCGAGGCCATCGTCGATTCGCTCGGCGATCCGGTCGGTCGATTTCGCGATCCGCGCGTCGAGCTTGCCGAGCGACTTGACTCGGTCCGCCCAGCCCGCCGTCTCGGTCCCGAGCAGCGCCACCCAGCCTTTGCGCGCGTTGGTCCCGGGCACGCGGTCGGCGCGCACCGCCTGCCACTTGGGCAGGATCAGCAGCGTCGGCCCGGCGTAGCGGCGCGCCACCAGCACTTTCTCGATCTTGTCGGCGTCGATGTAAGCGTCGGGCGTCAGCACCAGCAGCCCGCGATCGTCGAGTGCGCTCTTGCTGCGGCTGCGGCGGACTTGCCAGCCTTCGGCTTCGAGCAATTGCGCGATTCCGGCAAAGCCGTTCAAGCCTTTGCCGCCGACATGCCCGCCGCCGTCGTTGGGCTCGCGGTCGAGCCCGCCGGTGCCGATCGACCATAGCAGCGTCACGAACAGCGCCGCGCCGAGCACGACCAGCGCGAGCACCCCGCGCGCCGAGAAGGGCGAGCCGTTCACGCAGCGATCCGTTCGAGCGCGAACGCGGCGTATGCCTCGCGCGCCGCGCGCCAATCGGCGGCGTCGAGCGCGCGCAAGGCATAGCGGCTGCGTTCCACCCGCGCGGCAATCGCGGCAAACGCGCGGCGCGCGCCATCGGGCAGGGCGTCGAGCGCGCTCAACTCGCGCGCGGTGGTCGCGCGGCGGACCCAATCCGGGCGCGCATCGGCGATGTGCTGGACGCTGCGGGTAAGGAGGAGGTGCGCGGCCTCGTCGAAGCGGCTCTCACCCGCGAGCCGGTCGGCATCTTCGAGCAGCGCCCGCGCAGCGTGCGGGTCGGGCGCCCATTCGGGCTCGGGCGCGGCCTCAGACTTGCGCCTCGCCAGCAGCCGCTCACCGACGAACCGCCAGGCGATCAGCAGCGCGAGCGCCACCGCGATTCCCACCAACACCCATTGCATCACCGGCCAAGACACGCCGAGCGCGCGGCCAACGGGATCGAACAGCGATTTGAGGAAGCGCATCACCGCCTCGAGCCAGGCGGGCGGCGGCGGCTGCTTGGGCAGCGTTATCGGCGCGAACTGGAGATCGGAGGCGTGACGGACCTCGCTCCAATGCCGCACGGAATCGGCATCGGTCGTCGATCCCTGAATCTGCGCGGCCCCCGTGGTCACCCGCAACTGGTTGCACGGCACACGCGGTGCCGCAAGTCAGCCCCGCACCCGCCCCTGCGGATATGTCCCGAGCAGGCGCAATTCCTTGCAGTGAAAAGCAAGTTCATCGAGCGCGCGGTCGACCGCCGGATCTCCGGGCGCGCCGACAATATCGGCGTAGAACATCGTCGCCGAAAAGCTCGCGCCCTGTTGGTAGCTTTCGAGCTTGGTCATGTTGACCCCGTTGGTCGCGAACCCGCCCATCGCCTTGTACAGCGCGGCGGGGATGTTCTTCACCTCGAACACGAAAGTGGTCATCGCGGCCCCCGCAACCGAAGCCGGAGCGAGCGGATCGCGCGCCAGCACGACGAAGCGCGTCATGTTGTCGGGCGCATCCTCGACCCTGTCCTCGACGATTTGCAGCCCGTAGAGCTGCGCGGCGAGCGGAGGGGCGATCGCGCACGCGGCATCGTCACCGCTCTCGGCGACATGCGCGGCGGCGCCCGCGGTGTCGGCGTAAGCGAGCGGGACGATCCCGCGTTCCCTCAGGAAGTGCCGCGACTGGCCGAGCGCTTGCGGGTGCGAAAAAGCGTGCGTGAACGGCCCTTGGCCACGCGCCATCAGCGCGTGGTGGATCGGCATGAAGTGCTCGCCGACGATATGCAGCCCGCTTTCGGGCAGCAGGAAGTGGATGTCGGCGACGCGCCCGTGCTGCGAATTTTCGATCGGGATGATCGCCCGCGCGGTGTGCCCGTCCTTCACCGCGTCAAGCGCATCCTCGAAGCTGAAGCACGGCAGCGGCAGGCACTCGGGCGCGTATTCGAGGCTCGCGCGGTGGCCGTTGCACCCCGGCGCGCCTTGAAAGCTGACCGCGCGCGCCGGATCGGTGGCGGCGAGCCGCGCGAGGCTTTCGACGCGAGCGAGCGCGGAGGCGGGGTACGAGTGCATCGCGCGCGCCCTATCCAGCGCGCGCCCGCGCGGCAAGCTCGCGCCGCCCGAGCAACGGGCGCGCGGCGGTGCGCGGAGGCGGGGTCAACGCTTCCCACAGCGCGCGCGCCACGTGACCAGCCTTGGCCAGGCGCGAGGTAGCGATGCGGTGGTTCCATGCGTCCTTGCCCGCCGCATCGACTTGTGTAGCGATCGCGCCGTAAATCCCCGCAGCCGCGAGCACCGCCCAGCGCCGGCGGAACGAGAGCCGCCCCGCGCCGACCCGCGCCGAAGCTTCGTACGCCTTTTCCAGCTCGCACAACCGGTGAACCAGCGGGGCCAGCGCGCCGCGAAAGCGCGGCTTCATCTGCTCGCCCGGCGGGATATCGGCCTCGGCCAGCCATTCGAGCGGGAGGTAGCAGCGCTCCGCCGCGTCGTCCTCGTCCAGGTCGCGCGCGATATTGGCGAGCTGGAACGCGATGCCGAGATCGCACGCGCGGTCGAGCGTGTCCTCGGCGTCCGCCGCCACGCCCATCACCGCGGCCATCATCACCCCGACCGCGCCCGCGACGTGGTAGCAATACTGGAGCAGGTCGGCTTCGCCTCGCGGACGCCAGTCGGCGGCGTCGAGCGCGAACCCGGCGATGACGTCGTCGGCCATTTGCCGGGTGATACCGGATTCGCGCGCGACGATCGCGAATCCGTCGAACGCCAGATCGCCGGTTTCCTCGCCCGCGAGCGCCTTTGCGGTCAGCGCGCGGATCGTCGCCAGGCGGTCGGCCGCGCCCGCCTGATCGCCCAGCGCCCCGCCCAGCTCTTGCGCGTCGGCAAGGTCGTCGCAGCGCCGGCACCACGCGTAAAGCAGCCACACCCGCTCGCGCGCTGGGCGATCGAACAGGCGGCTGGCGGCGGCGAAGCTGCGCGACCCGCGCCGGATCGCGGTGCGGGCGGAGGTAAGGAGTTGCGCGCGGTCCATTATCAGCGCGTGGCCTTCAACAGGCTCAGGCTGAGCGGACCTTTTTTCATGCCTCAATCACCACATCCGCTCATGCTGAGCCTGTCGAAGCACACGCGCCACCTTGGTCTCACAAATCCGCCGCCTTCATCGCGAAGATCGGCGTGTGCGGCTCGTGAGCGGCCATCCGCGCGAGCAACGGGTCGAGCTCCGCTTCGGCGACGATGATCCCCTGATGCGCGGGGCGGATGAAGCCGGTCTCGATCATGTGATGGTTGAACGCGATCAGGTGGTCGAAAAATCCGAACGCATTGAGCAGGCCCACGGGCTTGGCGTGATAGCCCAATTGCGCCCAGCTGACCGCTTCCCACAGCTCGTCCATCGTGCCCACGCCGCCGGGGATCGTCAGGAACCCGTCGGACAAATCGGTGAAGGCGCGCTTGCGCTCGTGCATTCCGGGCACCACGATCAGCTCGGTGCAGGCGGTGTTGGCGACTTCGCTGCCGACCAGCGCTTCGGGGATCACCCCGATGACTTCGCCGCCCGCGTCCAGCGCGCCGCTCGCCACTGCGCCCATCAACCCCAGCCGCCCTCCACCGTAAACCACGCCGATCCCGCGCTCCGCGAGCGTGCGCCCGACGTTCGCGGCGAGTTCGATGTAGCGCGGGTCGGCGGGGGTCGCCGATCCGCAATAGACCGCGATGCGTTTCAACTAAGGTCTCCGATCATCAGTCCGGCGGTCGCCTTGGCGCTGGCGACGACGCCGGGGATGCCCGCGCCGGGGTGCGTGCCGGCGCCGACCAGATAGACGTTCTTGAGCTTGTCGTCGCGGTTGTGCGCGCGGAAGTATGCGCTCTGGGTGAGCGTCGGCTCCAGACTGAACGCGCTGCCGAGGTGGGCCTTGAGGTCGCTGGCGAAATGGCGCGGGGTGTAGTGGAAGCTGGTGACGATGCGATCGTGGATGTCGGGGATCAGCCGCCGCCCGACCTCGTCGAGCACGCGCCGTTCGAGCTGCGGCCCGAGCTTGCTCCAATCGACGGGGAGCTTGCCCAGGTGCGCGACCGGGATCAGCGCATAGAACGTGCTCTTGCCCACAGGGGCGAGACTCGGGTCGGTCACCGTCGGGTGATGGAGGTAGATCGAAAAATCGCGCGGGAGCACGCCGTGATCGTAAATGTCGGCGAGCAGCCCGGCATAGCGCGGGCCGAACAGGATGGTGTGGTGCGGGATCCCCGGCCAGGTCCCTTCGAGCCCGAAGTGGACGACGAACAGGCTCGGGCTGAAGCGCTTTTTGGCCAGCTTGCGCGCCATTTTCGCGCCGCGCTGGGTGTGGCCGAGCAGATCGCGGTAGGTGTGGACGACATCGCCGTTCGAGGCGACCGCGTCGAACGCCTCGCGCCACCCGCTCGCCGTTTCGACCTCGCTCGCGCGGTCGCCGAGTGTGTGGATGCAGGTGACCGCATCGCCCAGCCGCAGCGTGCCGCCGAGCCGCTCGAAATGCGTGACCATCGCGGCGACAAGGCGGTTCGTCCCGCCTTTGGCCCACCACACCCCGCCATCTTTCTCGAGCTTGTGGATCAGCGCGTAGATCGCGCTGGTGGTCATCGGGTTGCCCCCGACGAGCAGCGTGTGGAACGACAGCGTCTCGCGCAATTTCTCGCTTTTCACGTATTTCGAGACGATCGAATAGACGCTGCGCCACGCCTGATATTTGACGAGCGCGGGGGCGGCCTTGATCATGCTCGCGAAGTCGACGAACGGCCGCGCGCCGAGCCGCACGTAGCCCTGCTCGTAAACCCCGGCCGAATACTCGAGGAAATCCTCGTACCCCGCCACATCGCCGGGCGCGACGCGCGCGATTTCGCGGGTCAGCGCGGGCTCGTCGTTCGAATAGTCGAAGTTGACCCCGTCGGGCCAGTTGAGCCGGTAGAACGGCGTGACCGGCAGCAGCGTCACGTCGTCCGCCATGTCACGGCCCGAAAGCGCCCACAGCTCGCGCAGGCACGCCGGATCGGTAATCACGGTCGGCCCGGCGTCGAAGGTAAAGCCTTCGCGCTCCCACGCGTAAGCGCGCCCGCCCGGTTTATCGCGCGCCTCGATCAGCGTGGTCGCGATCCCCGCCGATTGCAGTCGGATCGCCAGCGCGAGGCCGCCGAACCCGGCGCCGATGACGCAAGCGCGGTTCATACCGCCGTCGCCAAAGGCTTGCCTGGCCGCGCCAGCGCGGCAAGCGCGCGCCCGAGCGGGACCGGCGGACGCCCGCACAGCACCCGCGCCTTGTCGCCGAGCGTCGAGGTTCCCGCGTAAAACCGTTCGATCAGCGGCGCGGGGAGGCGGTAGAACCGCTCGAACACGCCGCGCCGCTCGCCGGGCTCGGCCGCGCCGAACAGCATCGCGGCGAGCGCGCGGTAGAATTTGCCCGCGCGCCAGTGATCGCGCGCGCGCGCTTCGAGCAGCGCGGCGAGCTCCGCGCCGCTGGCGTCGGCATGGTCGGCGATCGCCAGCGCGGTGGCTGCTGCTTGCGGCAGCGAATAGCTCGTCAGCGGATGGAAGAACCCGCCACGCCCACCCGCGACCGCCACACCCAGAACGCGGTGCGCGGCTTGGAACGCGCCGAAATCGCCCCCGCTGACCACGGGCAGCACCCCGGTTTCATTGCCGAGAATCTCACCCGCCCAGCCGCGCGCCGCGCAATAAGCCTCGATCCGCGCACCGAGCGCGCGGCGGTGGAGCGCGGGGCTGTCGGCGTAGTAAGTATCCTCGACGAACAGCTCATTCGCGCCGAGCGGAAGCACGTAAACGAAGCGATACGCGCCGGGCTGATCGACGTCCGCGTCCATCACCAGCGGTCGCTCGACCCCGTGCGGGTTCGCGGTGCGCAAGTGCCGCCCCATGAACACCTGCCAGCCGCCGGTGAGCGCGGGAGAGCCGGTCAGTCCCCGGCAATCGATGACCGCGCGCGCCGCGATTCGCTCGCCCCCTGCGAGCGTGACGCCCTCGCTATCGAGCGCAGCGACCGCACGCGCTGTCATGATCGATGCCGCGGGCAGTTCGCGCGCCAGACCGGCGGCGAAGTCAGTCGAGGCGAGCGAGCGGTAAGGCGTCGGCAACGTGCGCGCATGGCCGGGAAAGCGCACGTCGTAGCCCGTATCCCACCGCGTCTGGCGAAACGGCGCGAGCAACGCTTCGCCCGCCGCGCCCAAGTCGCTCGCGAACCAGCTCCAGCGGTGATTTCCGCCCAGCGTCGGACCTTGCTCGATCAGCGCGAGCGCGAAGCCGGGCCGCGCGCGACGTAGCGCCAGCGCGATCAGCCCGCCCGCAAGGCCCCCGCCGACAATCGCCACATCGTAACCGCGCCCGCTCATTGTCGGTGAGCCTTAGTCCGCTGCCGCCGATAGGCAACCTTGGCAGCGGGCGCGGCTTGCGGCATCATCGCAGTCGATGGACATCGTCCCCGCCACGCTCGCCGACGCCCCCGCGGTCGCTGCGATCTACGCGCATCACGTCGCGCACGGCACCGCGAGCTTCGAGACCGAAGCGCCGGGCGCGGAGGAAATGGCGGCGCGGATGGCCAAAGTGCTCGAGGCGGGATCGCCGTGGCTGGTCGCCAGGCACGACGGCGAAGTCGTCGGCTTTGCCTACGCCGCGCAGTTCCGCGACCGCCCGGCCTATGGCTTCGCCTGTGAGAACAGCGTCTATATCCGCCACGACCGCCGCGGCGAGGGGATCGGGCGCGCGCTGCTCGCGCTGCTGATCGTCGCCGCCGAACGCGCCGGTTTTCGCCAGATGATCGCGGTGATCGGCGGGGCCGAGCCCGCCTCGATCCGCCTCCACGCCGCGCTCGGCTTTGCCGAAGCGGGGCGGATGCAAGGCGTCGGGCGCAAGCACGGGCGCTGGCTCGACACTCTCTACATGCAGCGCGCGCTCGGCCCGGGCGCGGACGAGCCGCCGGGTGAAGAGCCCGCGTGACTCGCCTGCTCCCCGACCGTCGCGGCTTCGCGCTGGCGCTCGGTATCTGGCTCGCGATCGGTGCGACCTTGCTCGCGATGGGCCGCGTGCCAATCTGTACTTGCGGCACCGTCAAGCTGTGGTGGGGCGTCGTTCAGTCGGCCGAGAACAGTCAGCACATCGCCGACTGGTATTCGTTCAGCCACGTCATCCACGGGCTGCTGTTCTATTTCTTCGCGTGGTTGTTGTGGGGAAAATGGAAGCTGTTCGGCGGCAAACCCGCGCGCTGGGCCTTGCCTATCGCGATCGCCTTCGAAGGCTTCTGGGAACTGCTCGAAAACTCGCCGCTGATCATCGACCGTTACCGCGCGGTGACCGTCAGTTGGGGCTATGAGGGCGACAGCGTGATCAATTCCCTGTCCGACATCGGCTTCATGGCGCTGGGTTTCTGGATCGCGAGCAAGCTGCCGCCATGGGCCAGCGTCGTCCTCGCCATTGCGTTCGAATTGTTCACGCTGGCGATGATCCGCGACAACCTGACGCTCAACGTGGTGATGCTGGTGTGGCCGCTCGAGGCGATCCGCCAGTGGCAGGCGGGCGCCTAGCCCGGAACAACCGCGCAGGCCGCGCGTTTGGCGGGGAAACAGGGGTTGCTGCCATGAAATTTGCCGTTCGCTTCGCTTGCCTGGCGCTCTCGCTCGCCGCCGCCGCGCCTGCCTTGGCGCAGGACATGCCCGCACCCGAAGACACCGTGTTCGACGACACCTGGCTGAGCGTCGGCGCGGGCGCGGTCTATGGGCCGAGCTATCGCGGATCGGACGATTACACCGTATTTCCAATTCCGGTGGTCCAGGGCAAGATCGCGGGCGTGGCGATTTCGCCGCGCCGCGGCGGGGCGGCGTTCGACCTGATTCCTTCGCGCGGCGACGGGGTCGATTTCATCCTCGG
>JBBRER010000037.1:0-17207 GCA_038202745.1 Sphingomonadales bacterium | reverse complement strand
TCGATGTCCTCGCCGGCCTCCCCGGGCTTTCAAGAATACGCTACACCACGAGCCACCCGGCCGATATGGACGACGCGCTGATCGCCGCGCACCGCGACATTCCCAAGCTGATGCCGTTCCTCCATTTGCCGGTGCAATCGGGCAGCGACCGGGTGCTCAGGGCGATGAACCGCAATCACACCGCGGCGGGCTATCTCAAATTGCTCGACCGCGTGCGCAAGGTCCGCCCCGACATCGCGCTGTCGGGCGATTTCATCGTCGGTTTCCCCGGCGAAACCGAAGCCGATTTCGCCGCGACGCTCAAGCTGATCGGGGCGGCGGGCTATGCCCAGGCGTTCAGCTTCAAGTATTCGCCGCGCCCCGGCACGCCCGCCGCTACGATGGACGGCCAAGTCTCGGCGGCGGTGATGGACGAGCGACTCCAACGGCTCCAGGCGGCAATCGGCCGCGACCAGCACGCCTTCAACCGCGCGTCGCTGGGCAAGCGCTGTCAGGTGCTCGTCGAGCGCCGCGGCAAGCTGCCCGGCCAATGGCTGGGCAAGTCGCCGTGGCTGCAGTCGGTTCATTTCCCCGGCAATTTCGCGATCGGCGATCTGGTCGATGTCGTGCTGACCGATGCCGGCCCCAATTCATTGAGCGGACTGCCGCTGGAACGGGCGGCCGCCTGAACCGCCGCCCGCGCCGTACGCTTACCAGAAGAAGCGCGAGTAAACCTGCACCACCCGGCCCGTGCGCACGTTCACCAGGACGACGTCGTTGCCGTAGCGGACCCACCGCAGCCCGGCGTCCGCGCGCGGCAGGCGGTACGTCCATGGATCGCTGATCCAGTAGCGGCTGCCGTAATAGGCGGGTTCGAAGCGGAACCCGATCGAGACCGGGCGGTAGGCATAGCCGCGCGGACCGGCATAGATCCCACGCTGGTACACCTGCCGGTGGCTGGTGCGGTAATCGCGCCAATCCTCGCGCGTCTCGCGGCGATCCTCGCGCAGCTCGCCGCGGTCCTCGCGCGCTTCGCGGACATCGCCGCGGCGCACGTCGCCGCGCACTTCGGCGCGGTCGCGCCTGACTTCGTGGCGGTCGTGGCGCACTTCGCGCCGGCTCTGCGCGGTGGCGACCGTCGGGATAAGCGCTGCCGCGGCAACCGCGGTCAACACAAGCTTGTTCATGGCTCGTCTCCTCATGCTCGCCGCGAAGTTGCGGGGCGATTGCAAAGATCGACCCGGTCCGCTGAACCCGCGCAGTATCGGACGGTCAGGCGCGCGCAACAAGTATGTCATGCTGTCGCAAGGGAGGAACGGCGCTGCAACTAGTTGGCGGACGGCGGCGCATCCGATCGAGCTTGCTGGCGGCGGTAAGCCCCGGCCGAGGCGTCGCCGATCGCGGCGATCGATGCGCCGGGGTTCAGTTTGTAAAGCCCGGCCAGGTAGGCCCGGTCGAACGCGGTCAGCTCGCGCGGCGGGTCATCGTTCGTAAACAACGAAAGGATCGTCGAGAGCGGCGCGGCGCCGGCTGGAGCCGCGTCGGTCACCGAGGCGAGCAGGCGCATCGTTGCGTAATCGGCGATTTGCCCGATCGATTTGCCGAGCGCGCGGTTCGCGTCGATGAGCACGATCGAGGTCGACAGGTCGATCCGCACCGGCGAGACCAGCCGTCCGACGCGGTATTGCTGGTTGACCTTGACCGGCACCTCGATGCCGTCGCCCAAATCGACCATCGCCATCGGGATCACCGTGCCGTCGGAATTGCGTTCTTCGGTACGGTGCCAGGCGAACGCCGCGCGGCTTTGCGCGAAGATCCGTTTGACCTCGTAGTCGGTCAGCCCTTCGAACAGCCAAGGCTGCGCGGTGCGCAACCGCTCCGCCGCCGCGATCCCGCCGTGAAACGTGCCGACCCAGGCGTTGGCGCTACACCGCGGTCCGGCGACCGGCACATGGAATGCCCGCGCGTTGTCGGAAATGCGCCGTTCGATCGCGCCGGCGATGCCTTGGGGCAAGCCGAACACCTTGACGCACAGCGCCTGATATTGCCGCGGCAACGGTCCGCCCCCCGAGGGCGGCAACGTGACCGCGCGCGCTTGCCCGCCGACCGTTTTCGGCTCGGACGCGATGCGGCCATTGACAACGATCGTCGGATCGCTCGAAGGCGCGGTTTGCGCGCAGAGCGGCGCGGCGGCCGCCCCAGCCACAACCGCCACGGCAAGTGTAATCGATCGAAACATTGTGGTGCGCGTCCCTGAAGTCCGCCTGCCATTCTAGCCCAACGCTATCGACGCGCAACTCCCCACCCACTTTGAATTGCGTAGGGTTTTCCACGAACGCGCCGCGCCCGCCGGTTGCGCCCCATTATGGCGCGCCTATCTTGGCCGATGGAACGCGCGACCGCGCGAACCTACCTGAAAGGAGCGCATGGCCCGCAAACCCGCCCGCGCCTATGAACCGGCGCCTGCCCGCAACGACGCACCGCGCAAGGCCCGCGCCGAGCTGGAATTCGACGAACCGACCGTGCTCGGGGCGCTGTTCGGCCAGTTCGACGCCAATCTCGTCCAGATCGAAAACCGGCTCGGGGTCTATATCGGCGCGCGCGGCAACAAAGTGCAGATCGAGGGCGGCGAAGAGAACGTCGCTCGCGCCCGCGACGTGCTTAAGGGGCTTCACCAGCGCCTGCTCAAGGGGCAGGAGCTCGACGCCGGCGCGGTCGAATCGCTGATCGCGATGAGCGCCGAGCCGACGCTCGAGGGGATCGTCACCGGCACCGGCGAAACTCCGCCGATCATGATCCGCACGCGCAAGAAAACCATCGTCCCCCGCTCGGCGATGCAAATCGAATACATGCAGGCGCTCGCCAGCCGGGACGTGATCTTCGCGCTCGGCCCCGCGGGCACGGGCAAGACCTACGTCGCGGTCGCGCAGGCGGTCAGCCAGCTGATCACTGGGAGCGTCCAGCGGCTGATCCTCTCGCGCCCCGCGGTCGAAGCGGGCGAGCGGCTCGGCTTCCTGCCGGGCGACATGAAGGAGAAAGTCGATCCCTACCTGCGCCCGCTTTACGACGCGCTGTACGATTGCATGCCCCCCGAACAAGTCGAGCGGCGACTCGCCAGCGGCGAGATCGAGGTCGCGCCGATCGCCTTCATGCGCGGGCGCACGCTCGCCGACGCGTTCGTGATCCTCGACGAAGCGCAGAACACCACGCAGGCGCAAATGAAGATGTTCCTCACTCGCTTCGGGCAGAACAGCCGGATGGTGGTCTGCGGCGATCCCAAGCAGGTCGACATCCCCGGCGGAGTGGCGATGAGCGGGCTGGCCGACGCGGTCGCCCGGCTCGAAGGCGTCGAAGGGATCGCGGTCACCCGCTTCTCGGTCGCCGATGTCGTGCGCCACCCGATTGTCGGGCGGATCGTCGAGGCCTACGAGGGCAAGGACGCCTGATGGACCTCAATCTCGATATCGAAGCGCCGTGGCCGCCCGCCGTCGATTGGGCCGACCTGGCGTTTCGCTGCGCGGACGCGGCGGCGGAGGTGGCGCCCGAGCTCGGCAACCAGCGGCTGTCGGCGGATCTCCTGCTCGCCGACGATGCCGAGGTCCGCGCGCTCAACCGTCAATGGCGGGCTAAGGACAAACCGACCAACGTCCTCTCGTTTCCGATGATCGAGCGCGCCACGCTGCTGGCGCTGACCCGCGACGGACCCGAGGAAATGCTCGGCGACCTGGCGCTCGCGCTCGAAACTTGCGCGCGCGAGGCGGACGAAAAGCACGTGTCGCTCGAAACCCACGCCGCGCACCTGATCGTTCACGGGCTGCTCCATCTGGCGGGGCACGATCACGAAACCTCGCCCGACGCGGCCACCGCGATGGAGGCGCTCGAAACGAAGGCGCTTGCGCTGATGGGCATCGCCGACCCATACGGCGACGCGCACTAGGCGGCGGGGTTAGGCAAAGCGGGCATGCCCGACACGAACGGAGACGCGGACAGTAACCGCTGGGTCACGCGTCTGATCCGCAAGCTGGTCTATGGCGACGAGCCCGACCAGTCGCTGCGCGCGCAGCTCGAGGAAGCGATCGACGAGCACGAGGGCGATGCGGGCGCCGCGGCGGGCGGCGATCTGACCCCGCTCGAGCGGCAGATGCTCAAGAATCTGCTCCATTTTTCCGAGCACGACGCCGACGACGTCGCGATCCCGCGCGGCGAGATCGTCTCGATTTCCGCGAATGCGAGCTGGGACGAGGTCGTCGCCGCTTTCGCCGAACACGGCCATTCGCGCCTGCCCGTCTACCGCGAGACTCTCGACGAGATCGCCGGGATGGTGCTGATCAAGGACGTCTTCCCGTTCCTCGCGGCGGGCAAGCCGCCCCCCGGCGAATGGACCGCGCTGCTGCGCCAGCCGCTGTTCGTGCCGCAGGCGCGCGGCGCGCTCGACGTGCTCGCCGACATGCGCGCCAGCCGGGTCCATCTGGCGGTGGTCGTAGACGAGTATTCGGGAACCGACGGGATCATCACGATCGAGGACCTGGTCGAGGAAATCGTTGGCGAAATCGAGGACGAGCACGACGATGCGCCGACCGCGCTGCTGGTCGCGCTCGGCGACGGGATGTGGGACGCCGACGCACGGGTCGAACTCGAGGATGTCGGCGAGAAGGTCGATCCGCGCCTCTCGGGCGAGGACGAGGCGGTCGATACGCTCGGCGGGCTGGCGGTGATGCTCGCCGAACAGGTCCCGCCCGTCGGCGCGATGCTCGTCCACGACAGCGGCTGGACGATCGAAGTCACCGCCGGAACCGAAACTCACCTCACCCGGCTGCGGCTCCATCCGCCGAGCACCTCGGAAACGGCGCAGGGCTGATGGCAATCCGCCGCCTTCCCCCGCTGCGCGCGATCGAGGCGTTCGTGCGGATCGTCCGGCTCGGCTCGGCGCGCGCCGCGGCGGACGAACTCGGCCTGAGCCCCTCGGCCTTGTCGCGGCGGATCAGCGCGCTCGAGGAGTTCATCGGCAAGCGGCTGTTCACCCGCCAGCACCAGGCGATGCGGCTGACAGACGAAGGCCACGCGTTCTACGCCGCGGTCGGGCCGAGGTTCGACGAGCTTGCGGCCGCGGTCGAAAGTCAAACCGAGGATAGCCGCGTGCTGCGCCTGCATCTGGGCGTGCTGCCGCTGTTCGGCAGCCAGCGGCTGTTCCCCCGGCTACCCGAACTGCGCAAGGCGCACCCCCGGCTCCACATCGATATCGACACCAGCCCGCACCTCGACGCCCGGGTGGGCGACACGCTCGACGCCGCGATCGTGCTGGCCGCCGAGCCCGACCCCTCGTTCCATGCGGTCCAGCTCGATCACAACAAGACGTATGCGATAACCTCCAAGACGCTCGCCGCGGAGATCGGCGCGGTGCCCGATCTGGCGGTCCTGGCGAAACAGACCTTTCTCATTCACAACGAACTGCCGCTCAGCTTCGCGGCGTGGAAGGATGCAATCGGGCTGCCCGAGCTAGAGCCCGCGGCGATCGATCATTACGATTCGGGCCAGCTGATCCTCCAGGCCGCGGCCAACGGTCTCGGCATCGCGATCATGCACGACGATCACTTCCGCCGCGCGCACGATTCCCGGCTGGCGCGGTTGTTCGAGGTCGAGATCGAGAGTCCGTACAGCTACTGGTTCATCTGCCGCCCGCACGCCTTGGAAGTGCGCGCCGTGCGCATCTTTCACGACTGGCTGGTGAACGCCGGGTTGTAGCCTCAGCCCTCGCCGACGCTCGCCTTTACGATCTTGCCCGGCTCGCGCGGGGGCTCGCCCTTGGGCAGCGCGTCGACCGTGTCCATGCCTTCGACGACTTCGCCCCACACGGTGTACTGCCGGTCGAGAAAGCCGGCATTGTCGAGGCAGATGAAGAACTGGCTGTTGGCAGAGTTGGGAGCATTGGTCCGCGCCATCGAGCAAGTGCCGCGAACGTGTGGCTGGGCGTTGAACTCGGCCTGAAGGTCGGGCTTGGACGAGCCGCCCATCCCGGTGCCGTTGGGGCAGCCGCCTTGCGCCATGAAGCCGGGGATCACGCGGTGGAACTTGACCCCGTCGTAGAACCCTTCGCTCGCCAGCTCCTTGATCCGCGCGACGTGAGCGGGCGCGAGATCGGGACGCAGCTTGATCTTGACGTCGCCGGTCTGGCCGCCGCCGGTGTCGAGCGTGAGGTTGAGATATTCGTCGGCCATGGTCGCGTCTCCTAGCGTTTCGCGGGCCGATATAGGCAGGGACGCGCGAAAGTCACGCGTCGCGGCGGCTCCCCGGTTGCATTTGCGCTAAGCCCGCCTAGACCGCTCGAAATGTCGTCCGAGGAAGCCCCCGCCGCCGTGCTCGACGAGGCCGCGATCCTCGTGCCCGAGCCGCGCGATGGGGCCAGTCTCGACGAGGAGAACCGGCTCAAGCCCGAGTTCGTGCGGCGCGTCCGCGAGGCGCTCGAGGCGAACGAGAACGACGCGGTTTACGACCTCGTCGAACCCCTCCACCCGGCCGACATCGCCGATCTGATCGAGCTGCTCGGAGTCGATGAGCGCGCCCGCTTCGCCCGCGCCGCGAGCGACCTGCTCGGCGGCGAGGTCATCGCCGAGCTCAACGACCACGTGCGCGAGCTGCTGGTCGAATCGCTCCCCGCGGGCGCGATCGCGGACATCGCCGAGCAGCTCGACACCGACGATGCGGTGGCGATGCTCGAAGACCTCGAGCCCGAGGACCAGCGCGCCGTCCTCGCCGAAATGGAGCCCGAGGACCGGGCCGCGATCGAAAGCGCGCTGGCGTACCCCGAGGAGACCGCCGGGCGGCTGATGAGCCGCGATTTCGTCGCGGTGCCCGAGCACATGACCGTCGGCAATCTGATCGACTACTTGCGCGAAGGGCCGGACCTCGCGACCGAATTCTGGGAAGTGTTCATCGTCGATCCGCAGCACCGCCCGGTCGGAACGTGCGCGCTGTCGTGGATCCTGCGCGCGCCGCGCCACATCGCACTGACCGATGTGATGATCCGCGATCAGGCGCTGATTCCGGTGACGATGGACCAGGAAGAAGTCGCGCTGCGGTTCCAGAAATACGCGCTGATATCGGCCGCGGTGACCGACGAGGCGGGGCGGCTCGTCGGCCAGATCACCGTCGACGATGTCGTCCACATCATCCAGGAGGAGGCCGGCGAGGACGTGCTGCTGCTCGCGGGCGCGGGCGAAGGCGATATCAACGAGCCCATCCGCGAAAGCTATTTCAGCCGGGTGCGCTGGCTGATCGCCAACCTTCTGACCGCATGCGTCGCCTCGTCGGTGATCGCCACGTTCGAGACCACGATTTCGCGGATGGTGGCGCTGGCGACGCTGATGCCGATCGTCGCCGGGATCGGCGGCAACGCCGGCACGCAGACGCTGGCGGTGACGATCCGAGCGCTCGCCACCAACCAGTTGACCGACGCCAACGCCTGGCGCGCGGTGCGCCGCGAGCTTGGTATCGCGGTGCTAAACGGGGCCACCGTGGCGGTGATCATCGGCGTGGCGGTCAGCTTGCTGTTCGGCAATCCGCTGCTCGGCGGGGTGATCGCGCTGGCGATGCTCGCCAATATCGTGATCGCCGGCTTTGCGGGCGTGTTCGTGCCGCTGACGCTCGAGCGGTTCAACGTCGATCCGGCGATCTCCTCGTCGATTTTCGTCACCATGACGACCGATTCGATGGGCTTCCTGGTCTTCCTCGGCCTCGCCTCGATGAGCGGACTGGTCCATTGAGATGCCGCTCCACCTGACCAAAGTCGCGTTCGGCGCCAAGTCACTCGAAGAAATGATGGGCTGGTTCACCACGCGCGGAGCCGAAGCGCGGCTGACCACGCGCTACCTGCCCAAGCGTCACGAGGAACTCGTCGGCGGTTCGCTGTTCTGGATTTTCAAGCACCAGCTCGTCGCGCGCTCGCGGATGTTGCGGTTCGAGGAGGCCGACGAAGGCCGCACCGCGATCGTCATCGATACCGTGCTGGTCCCCGTCCACCCCAAGCCCAAGCGCGCGCATCAGGGCTGGCGCTATCTCGCCGATGCCGATGCTCCGGTCGATCTGGCCGAGGGCGAAGTCGCGGGCGACGCTATGCCCGGCCGGCTCGCGGGCGAACTGGCGCGGCTTGGGCTCGTTTGAGCCGCACCCGCGGCAAGCACAGCTTGCGCCCCACCCAAAAGTGCTATGTGTGCACCCGGTCCCGCCCATGGCATTCGGCAGGGCGACGGGCGCGAGTGCCCACGGGATAACGAAGCGGATGGGGCTGACCGAACACTTCGACCTGCTCCACGTCGCAGCCGGGCTGCTCGTCGGGCTGCTGGTCGGGCTGACCGGGGTCGGCGGCGGGTCGCTGATGACCCCGCTGCTGGTGCTGATGTTCGGCGTTTCGCCGACCACCGCGGTCGGCACCGATCTCCTCTTCGCGGCCACAACCAAGACCGCCGGAATGGGCATCCACGGGTGGCGCGAGACGATCGACTGGAAAGTCATGCGCCGCCTCGCGACCGGCTCGCTGCCCGCCGCCGTGCTGACGCTGATCGGGCTCAACACCTTCATCCACATCGGCAAGTCGGCGAGCCATGTGATCTTGCTCGTGCTCGGCTCGATGCTGCTGCTGACCGCGCTCGGGATCGTGCTCCAGCAGCGGCTGATGTCGTATGCGCAGCATCACGAGCCGGTCGATCCGCGCAAGTCGTTCCTCCCCACCGTGGCGCTGGGCGCGCTGCTCGGCGTGCTCGTGACGATTTCGTCCGTCGGCGCGGGCGCGATCGGAGTGACCGCGCTGCTGATGCTTTATCCGCACCTGCCCGTCAGCCGCATCGTCGGCACCGACATCGCCCACGCGGTCCCGCTAGCCTTCGTCGCGGGTACGGGGCACTGGCTGATCGGCGACGTCGATTTCTTCCTGCTCGGAAATCTGCTGGTGGGGTCTATCCCCGGAGTGATCGTCGGCAGCCTGCTGTCGAGCCGCGCCCCCGACCGCCTGCTCCGCCCCGCGCTGGCGGCGGTGCTGGTGGTTTCGGGCGTCAGGCTGCTGATGCAGTAAAGCTCAGGCCGCGGCTTCGCGGCTGACGACGCGGCGCAGCGCGTTTGCGTAGACCTCGGACTCCTGCGCGCCGGGGATCAGGTATTTGCCCTCGACCAGCATCGCCGGCACGCCGCTCACGTTCATGTCCCACGCTGCGGCTTCCTCGCGCCGGACGTGATTGCCTATCGCGTCGTCGGCGAGCGCGGCTTCGGCGCCGGCGATCCCGCATTCTCCGGCAATCGCGATCAGCACCGCCGGATCGCCGACATCGCGGCGCTGCTGAAAGTGCGCGTCGAACAGCGCGAGCTTGAGTGCGGTCTGCGCCGCCGGCCCCGCGCTTTCGAGCGCCCAGGCGAGCAGTTTGTGCGCGAGGAAAGTGTTGCGCATCATCGCCGGCGGCGGCTCGCTCTCGCCCGCATATTCGAACGAATAGCCCGCAGCTTGCGCGATCCGGTGCATCTGCGCTCGCCCGGCCGCGGCGTCCTCGGGCGAGCGTCCGTACTTGCGCGCGATGTGCGCCTGTTGCTCCTCGCCTTCGGGCGGCATGTCGGGGTTGAGCTCGAACGGACGCCAGCGGATTTCGGCCTCGATCTCTCCCGCGACCAGTTCGAGCCCCTTCTGAAGCTGCTTATAGCCGATCACGCACCACGGGCACATCACGTCGGACCAGATGTCGATGGTCAGCTTGCGGGTCATCGGTCGAGCCACCAGGTCACGAGATGGTGCGCAATCGCGAACGAGCGCGGGAAGATCAGCTCGGCGGTCCCCTCGACGCCCGCGGCGCGCGCGGATTCGAGTTCGGCGCGGGTGAACCAGCGCGCCTCCTCGAGCTCGGTGCGGTCGACCGTCAGCGCCGGATCGTCCGCGAGCGAGTGGCAGCCGATCATCAACTGGCTGGGAAACGGCCACGGCTGGCTGGCGATATAACTGACATCGCGGACGCGCACTCCGGCTTCCTCAAACACCTCGCGCGCGACGGCTTCCTCGACGCTTTCCCCCGGCTCGACGAAACCCGCGAGCGCCGAATAGATCCGCGGCGGAAACCGCGGCTGACGGCCGAGCAGGAGCTTGTCCTCGTGCTCGACGAGCATGATCGTGACCGGATCGGTGCGCGGAAAGTGCTCGGCCTTGCAGCTTGCACAACTGCGCTGCCAGCCGCCTTTGGCGGGCGTGGTCGCCGCCCCGCAGCGCGCGCAGAAGCGGTGCCGCGCGTGCCAGTCAACGAGGCTGCGCGCGCCGCCGTAAAGCGCCAGCTCGGAAGCCGAAAGCGCCTGCATCGCGGCCCAGATCGCGGGGTTGGCGTAAGCCGGGCCGCTATCCGCCGCGTCCGGGACCGCGGCGAAACAGGCCTTGCCGTCGAGCAGGCCGAGGAACACCAGTTCGGCATCGTCGCGCGCGTCGGCGAGCGTGCCCCATTCGAGCGCACCGTCGGCGTCGTAAACCAGCGCCACCCCATCGAGCTTGAGCAGCCGCGCGCGCCAGTCGGCCAGCGCGGTTATCTGCGCCGGATCATTGCGGACGTGGTCGGCCCGGTCGAGCGGCGAGCCGGTGAATGCAATAGCCCCGTTCACGCCGCCTTGGCCGTCACCGGTGCAAGATCGGCCTGGACCGCGACCGGGAAGGCGCGATGGATCGGGTAGGCGTCGGACGGCATGTATTGCGTGAAGAACGAAGCGCGCAGGCCCCGTGGGAAGTTGACATACGCGACCGTGCCCGCTGCGCCGCCCCAACCGTACGTTCCCGCATCGACGCCAAGCCCGACTCGGCCGCCCGCGCCGAACCCGGCTCCGCCCAGCATCCCGCCCGCGGTGTTGACGCCCGCGGGGAGCAGATTCGAAGTACCGATCCGCACCGCACGCTCGCTCATCACGCGCTTGCTCCCGATCTTGCCGTAGCCGGCCAGCATCTGAAGGAACCGGTCGTAATCGCGCGGGCTCGACACCAGTCCCGCGCCGCCGAAGGGAAACGCCGGCTTGTCGAGGAAGATCGAGGTTTTCGCAGGGTCCAGCGGCAGCAGCGTCCCGCCGAACACGCCGTAGTTGCTCGTCAAACGCGCCGCCGCGCTCGCAGGCACCTGGAACCAACTGTTGCTCATTCCGGCGGGGCCGAAAATCCGCTCCTGCAAGAAAGTGTCGAAGCTTTGCCCCGAGACGACCTCGATCACCCGGCCCATCAGATCGAGCGCGACCGAATAGGACCACCGCGTACCCGGATCGTAGACCAGCGGCATTTCCGCGAGCTTGTCTGCGAATTGGGCGAGGCTCGGCAAGTTCCTGCCATTGAGCCCCGGAATGTTCAGCTTGGTGACCTGGCCGGGGACGAGCCCGGCGGTTTCGTACGCGGCCTTGATCGGGCCCTTCTGGATGATCGAATAGCCCAGCCCCGCGGTGTGAGTGAGCAGCATCCGCATCGTGATCGGGCGGCTCGCGGGCTTGAGCTCGGTGATCGAACCGTCGGGGGTGACTTGGACCTGCATCCTGGCGAACTTGGGCAGGACATCGGCGAGCGGCTGATCGAGCCCCATCTTGCCCGCGTCGATCAGGATCATCGCGGCCATCCCGGTGACCGGCTTGGTCATCGAATAGACGCGGTAGAGACTGTCCGGCCCGGCGGGCGCCGGAGCGTCGAGCGATTGCTTGCCGCGCGCGAGGAACTGCGCGGGCGCCTGCCCGAACCCGAGCGCCGCGACCGCGCCGGCGAGCTTACCGCTGTCGACGTAATCGGTCAGCAGCTTGTTCACCGCGGGCCAATCGCGCGAGGGCGTAGCGGCCAGCAATCCGCGCAGCGGCAGAGTTGCAATGCTCGCCCCGGCGCCCAGCCAGCTCGCTCCGCGCAGGATTTCGCGGCGCGAGAGCGCCAGGTTCATCTCTTCGTTCACGCATACTCTCCCTGCGCCCGCGCAATCGCGCGCTGCGCCGCCTTGACGAAAACGGTAGGCAATCCAGCGGCATCGAGTTGGTCGAGCGGCCACCATTCACCCGGTTGCGAATCGAGACTAGCCCAATCGCCCCCGCTGTAAACCTGAACCGACAGCGCCAGTTCGAAATGGGTAAAGCCGTGACTTACCTCGCTCGCGGCTTGCCACGGCCCTGCGAGCGGCGGCGGCAACGCGCCTCCGCCGCTCGCGTTCCAACCATCGTCCGGCAGCGAGCGCATCCCGCCGAGCAATCCTGCGGGCGGACGGGTCACCAGCCACACTGCACCGTCGCGAACGATCCAGAACGCGGTGCCGCGGCGCTGCGGGCGCGGCCTTTTCGGCGGCTTGACCGGGAACCGTTCGGCCTCGTGGCGCCCCCGACACCAGTGCGCGAAGGGGCAGAGCGGGCAGCGCGGCGCGCGCGGGGTGCAGAGCGTCGCGCCCAAATCCATCGTCGCTTGCGCAAAATCTCCGGGGCGCTCCGCAGGGGTCAGTGCATCGACGCGCGCGCGAATCGCGCGGCGCGCGAGCGGCAGCGGAGTTTCGATCGCATCCAGCCGCGCGATCACCCGCTCGACGTTGGCGTCGATCACGGCGGCGCGTTTCCCGAACGCGATCGCCGCGATCGCTGCGGCGGTGTAAGCGCCCAGCCCAGGCAGTTCTCGCAACTCGGCTTCGGTCCGTGGGAACTCGCCGCCCCGCTCTGCGATCACCTTGGCGCAGGCGATGAGGTTGCGCGCGCGGGCATAGTAGCCGAGCCCTGCCCAGGCGGCCATCACCTCGTTTTCGTCCGCCGTCGCCAGCGACGCGAAGTTCGGCCAGCGCGCCGTAAACTGCGCGAAGTATGGCGCGACCGCGGCGGTCGTGGTCTGCTGGAGCATGACTTCCGACAGCCACACGCGGTAGGGATCAGGCGGTGGCATCCCGGGCGGGCTGCGCCACGGCAGCACGCGGGCGTGGCTGTCGTACCAGGCGAGCAGCGCGTTCGTCATGGTCTGCGCGCTGGCGTCCATCCCGGCGCTATGGCATTGGCGCGAGCGTAATGGAACGCGACAGCAAGCCGCAGCCAACCAAAGTGCGCCGCTACGAACGACCGCGCGGCGGGGCGGCGCGCGCGGTCGGCGATCTGATGCCCGAGATCGGGCGCACCGCGTTTCGCCGCTTCGGCTTCGTCCAGTCGAGCGTTGTCACCCGCTGGCCCGAGATCGTCGGAACGCGCCATGCGCGCATCTGCCAACCCGAGGCGATCCGCTTCGCGCCGGGCGAGAAAAGCGAAGGGATCCTCCAGCTCGTCGTCGTTCCGGCGCACGCCCCGCTGATCAGCCATGTGATCCCCGAGATAATCGAGCGCGTGAACCGCTTTTTCGGCTATCGCGCGGTGGCGCGGGTCAAGCTGCGGCAAGGCGCGGTTAAGCAGCCGCATGATCAAGGCCCGACCACCGCGCCGCCGTCGCTGCGGCCGATCCCGATGGAGCTGGGCGAAAGCCTGCGCGACATCGGCGACCCGGAACTGCGCACGGTGCTCGAATCGCTCGCGCGCAGCCTTGGCGCACAGGAACCCGAATGATGAGACTGCTTCTGCGTTCGCTTGCCGCCGTCACCGCCACCGCGCTTTCGCTCGGCGCCGGCCCTGCGGTCAACTGGAACACCGCGATCGGCCTCGCTCCCGACGGCGCGCACGTGCTTGGCAACCCCGCCGCGCTGATCAAGCTCACCGAGTACGCCAGCTACACTTGCTCGCATTGTGCGGTGTTCGCGCGCGAAGCCGAAGCGCCGCTGCGGCTCGCCTATATCCGCTCGGGCAAGGTCTCGTGGGAGATGAAGCACCTGATCCGCGATCCCGTCGATCTGGCGGTGGCGATGCTTGCCGATTGCGGGCCGAAGGAGAAGTTCTTCCTCAACAACGCCGCATTCTTCGCCAGGCAGAACGTGTGGATCAAGCCGATGCTAACCGCCAGCGCCGCACAAAAGGCGCGGTGGCAGTCGCCCAATCTGGTCGCGCGCAACCGCGCGATCGCCGCCGATTTCCATTTGTACGAGATCATGGCGACGCGTGGATACGACCGGATGACCGCCGACCGCTGCCTGACCGACGCCGCGGCGGCGAAACGGATTGGTGCGCAGACCGAAGAAGCGGCCAGGCTCGGCGTCGATTCGACCCCGATGTTCGCGCTCGACGGCAACGTCCTCGCCGCGACTTACGACTGGTCGCTGCTCAGGCCGCAAATCGACGCCCGGCTTTAATCGGGCGATTCCTGTGGACACGCTGCCCCTGAACACGGGCTTCTCTTCAATCGCGGCGGGCAAGCGGCTAGTCTTGCGCGTTCGCACCACTCGAGGACCTGCCATGACCCGCCCCGCCATTCGCTCGATCGCCCTCGGCATGCTCGCGCTCCCGCTCGCGCTCGGCCTTGTCGCCTGCAAGAAGGACGCCGTCGCCGGCGCGAACGCTCCTGCCGGCGAAAAGATTGCGCCGATCGCCGCGCCTGCGGGCAAAAGCTGGACCGAAACGATATCGACCACGCCCGATGGCGGTTATCTGATGGGCAACCCCGCCGCCCCGATCAAGCTGGTCGAATACGGATCGCTGTCGTGCCCGCACTGCGCCAAGCTCGCCCAGGACGGCGAAACCAAGCTCACGAACGATTACGTCGGCAGCGGCCGGGTCAGCTTCGAATTCCGCAGCTTCGCGATCCACCCGCAGGATTTCCCGCTGACCGCGCTCGTCCGCTGCGCCGACAAGAACGCATTCTTCACGCTGATCGCGCAGATTTACGGCAACTTCGAAGCGATGAACGCGCCGCTCGAAAGCAAGGACGTCCAGGACAAGGCCAACGCCGCGCTCCAGGGGCCGCCCGCGACGCGCTATAGCGCGCTCGCCGATACGCTGGGCTACACCCAGTTCTTCGCGCAGCGTGGGATCTCGGTCGATCAGTCGCACGCCTGTCTCGCCAATCCCGCGAATTTGAAGACCGTCTCCGACTACGTCGAGAAATACACCGCGGCCGGGATCGACCAGACCCCAACGCTGATGCTCAACGGGACCAAGCTCGAAACCAGCGAGTGGGAGGGCCTCGAAAAGGCGCTGCAAGCCGCCGGAGCGCGCTAGGCGCGGTTGGGGCGCCCGAGGCTCGGATGCGGATCAGGCGACTCAAGCTCAGCGGGTTCAAAAGCTTCGTCGAGCCCGCCGAACTGCGCATCGAATCCGGGCTCACCGGAGTCGTCGGCCCCAACGGCTGCGGCAAGTCCAACCTCCTCGAAGCGATCCGCTGGGTAATGGGCGAAGCCAGCCCCAAGTCGCTGCGCGGCGGGGGCATGGACGACGTGATTTTCGCCGGCACCGCGCAGCGCCCAGCGCGCGACTTTGCCGAAGTCGTGCTTACCGCCGACGGCGGCGACAACGACAGCGACCTCGAAGTCACGCGCCGGATCGAGCGCGGCGCGGGCAGCGCCTACCGCGTCAACGGCCGCGACGTGCGCGCGAAGGATGTCGCGCTGGTCTTTGCCGACGCCGCGACCGGCGCGCACAGCCCGGCGCTGGTGAGCCAAGGGCGGATCGCCTCGGTGATCGCCGCCAAGCCCGCCGAACGCCGCGCGATGCTCGAGGAAGCGGCGGGGATCGCGGGGCTCCACGTACGGCGCAAGGACGCCGAGCAGAAGCTGCGCGCGACCGAGGTCAACCTCGCCCGGCTCGACGACATCATGGCCGGGCTCGACCAGCAGATCGGTGCGCTGCGGCGTCAGGCGCGCGCCGCCGAACGGTACAAGGCGCTGTCCGACCGGATTCGCGTCGCCGAAGCGCGGCTGGTCTACGCGCGCTGGCGCGACGCCGCCGCCGCCGCCGAAGCCGCGCGCGGCGAGGCGCACGGTGCCGAAAGCCGGGTCGAGGCCGCGCAGGCGGAGATGAAATCCGCGCAAGCCGCGCAACGAACAGGGGCCGAAGCGCTTGCCGGAGCGCGCGACGAGCTCGCTGACCGGCGTGACGACGCCTCCGCTCACGGCCACCGGATGGCGGCACTGTCGGGGCAACTCGAAGCCGCCGAACAGCGTCTCGCGGATCTCGATCGCCAGCGCGAGCGGCTCGAACGCGACCACGGCGATGCCGACCGGCTTACCCGCGACGCCGCCGAAGCGCTGGCGAAGCTCGAACGCGACCTTGCCGCTGGAGAAGCCGCGCTCGCCGAGGACGATGCGCGGCGTCCGGCGCTGGTGGCCGCGCTCGACGACGCCGACCGTGCCGCGCGCACCGCCGAACTGGCGCTCGCCCAGGCGACCGCGGCGCAGGCCGGGGTCGAGGCCGAATGGCGCGTGGCCGAGGCGGCGCTCGCCGCAGCGGCGCAGCGGCTGGCGCGGCTCGACGGCGAGGCGCGGCGGCGGGCGGAGGCGCTGGCCGCGTTGGCGGAGGAGAATCCCGAGGAGGCGCTGGCAAAAGCCCGCGCGTCGCTTGCGGCTGCTGCCGCCGCCGTCGCGGCGGCCCGAGTTGCGGTGGATGTCGAGCAATGTTTCAAGGAAGACTTGCAACGGGATCGGGATGAGGCCGGGGCGACGCTCGCCGCTGCGCGCGCCGAACTGGTCGGCATCGAGCGCGAGCACGGCGCGCTGCTCCGCGACCGCGAGGCCCGCTCCAAACAGGCTACCGCGAAGCACGGGTTGCCGGTCGCGCTCGACCGGGTTCGCGCCGCGCCTGGCTACGAACGCGCGCTCGCCGCGGTGCTCGGGCGCGATGCGCGTGCGGGGTTGGGCGCGGCACCAGACGAAGATGGCCGCTTCTGGACCGGCGCCGCATCGCCGCCTCCGGTTGCGGACGCGCTCGCTCGCCACGTCATCGAATGCCCGAGCGAACTCGCGGCACGGCTGGCGCTGGTCCATGTTGCCGAAACCGACGACGGGCGCGAGCTGGCGCCGGGCGAATGGCTGGTGACGCGCCACGGCGCGCTGCGGCGCTGGGACGGGTTCGTTGCGCGCGGTGAAGGCGCGGCCGAGGCGGCGCGGCTCGAGGCCGAGAACCGCTTTGTCGAACTCGCGGGCCGGTTGCCGGGGCCGCGCCAAGCAGCCGCAGCCGCCGAAACCGTGCAGGCGGAGATTCAGGCGGAGCTGGCGCAAGTGCAGTCGGCTGCAATCGCCGCCGAACGCGACCTCGCCGCCGCCGCCGACGCCGAGCGGGGCGCGCTGCGCGCGCTCGATCAGGCCGAAGCCGCGAAAGCGCGGCTCGAAACGCGCCGTGGCGAGCTGACGGCCACGGCGGAGGACCTCGCCGAGCAGTGC
>JBBRER010000036.1:0-17470 GCA_038202745.1 Sphingomonadales bacterium | reverse complement strand
CGCGGCGAGAAATAGATGTGCGCAAAGTCGACCGGCCCGGCGGTGTCCCACTGGAACGCCGTGCCCGCGGGAATCATGCTGTGCGCGCCGTTTTGGACCTCGCGCGTCTCGCTGCGGCCTTCGCCGTGGCGCGACAGGCGCTTGGCGCCGCCGAGGTGGACCGAAATGAAGTGATGATCGAGCGCGAACTGGTCGATCGCCGGGTCGATCCCACGCCAGCGCCGGATCGAGGCGGGCACCAGCCCATCAAAACTGCGATCGAGGATCGGGTCGGCGTCCAGCGTTCGCGCCCACAACTCGGGCGCGATCGGTGACGTCCGGTCCGCTGCAATGGGCATTCGGCGTCTCCCTGAGGCGCAAGAACCCGCGCGCGCTTTGTATTGGCAAATCACGCGCGCCAGCTTCGTGTAACGCGCCAAAGGCCGGTCGGTTCGCGAAAAACGCGATTCATGTGGCGAATCGTGCGATCATTGGCCCGGATTTGCGGCGATTTGCCTTAAAATGCTCCGCCCTCCGGGTTTTGGGAGCCCCGGGACGGAGGTTCGGGCGGGACGGATGAGTCCGGGTGGCCCCCTCGGTGTTGCCCTTACGCTACGGCATCGGGTCATTTTAAGGGATCGACTAAATTGAGTTGTCAAGGGCCGCGCAAATTGGTCTATTCGCCGCGAAACCGCTCAAATAAGGGCGGGAGACAAAGGAGAGGGCTGATGAGGGGTAAGCTTACGCTGCTCGCGAGCGTTTGTGCCGGAGCGATCGCATTTCCCGCCTACGCGCAGGACACCACGCCGCCGGCCGACGAGCCCGCGGCCACCGACGGTACCGAGATAATCGTCACAGCCCAGCGCCAGAGCCAGCGGCTGCAGACGGTTCCGATCGCGGTCACCGCGTTCAGCCCCGAAGCTCTCGAGCGCCAGCAGATCAAGAATACCTCCGATCTTCAGCTCACGCTGCCCAACGTCACTTTCACCAAGACCAATTTCACCGGCGCCAGCTTCACCATCCGTGGGATCGGCGATCTGTGCGTGGGCACCACCTGCGACAGCGCGACCGCGATCCATATCAACGACGCGCCAGTGTTCGCCACGCGCATCTTCGAAGGCGAGTTTTACGATCTTGCCCAAATCGAAGTGCTGCGCGGCCCGCAAGGCACGCTGTTCGGGCGCAACGCCACATCGGGCGTGGTCGATTTCATCACCGCCAAGCCCGATCTGACCGGCATTCATGTCAGCGGCGAAGCGGAATACGGTAATTATAATGGGATCAAGACCAAAGGCATGATCAACGTGCCGATCGGCGATTCGATCGGCGTGCGGGTAGCCGGGTTCTATCTGAATCGCGACGGCTACACCAAGAACCTGTTCGATGGCCGACGGCTCGACGATCGCGACCAATACGGGGTGCGCGGATCGCTCCGGTTCGAGCCAACCTCGACCACGCGCATCGACCTGATGGGTCAGTTCTTCCACGAACGCGACAATCGTTTGCGCATCCAAAAGCAGCTGTGTCAGCGCGACCCGACCGGCGTGCTGGGCTGCCTCAACGCCACCCGGCCTTACGAAACCACCAACGCCAATACGACTTTTGTCGGGGTTCTGACCTCGAAGGAATTCTTTGCAACCCAAGGGATTCCCGCCGCTCTGGGGCTGGCGCTGGGCAGCATCTATGGTCCGGATGCCTACACAGGCGTCGTCAACCCGGCCGATCCTCGGGTGATCAACACCGACACCACGCCGACTTATTTTACCGAGGAAACCATTCTCCAAGGCTCGATCGACCAGGAACTGGGTAACGGGCTCGACCTGAAAATTCAGGGCAATTATCAGAATGTGAAGGTCGACTCGTCGCAGGACTACAACAACTCGGTGCAGAGCCGGGCGTTGATCCAGCCCGCGCTGAATTCGCTCGCGGCCGGGGCCGCGGGCGCATTCGCAGGGTTCGGGCTTCCCGCCGCGATCTTCGCGCCGGTGGCCAAGGCGCTGATTCCGAACGGGCCTGCCGGCGTAGTGTGCACCTCTCTGCCCGAAGAAACCGGCACCGGCGTCTTTGGCGGTCACAGCACCTGCTCGACGACGCCGCAGGATTTCGACCGTTCGGTAAATATGGACAAGAGCTACTCGGCCGAGGCGATCCTCAGCTCGAAGTGGGACGGGATGTTCAACTTCCTGCTCGGTGGCATTTACGCCAACTTCCACAACAACGAGAACAGCTATTACGTCGACGCCTTCGGGATCGACTACTTCACCGGACTGTTCGGTTCGCTGAGCTCGGGAGGGGCGGGCTATCTCGGCACGCCGACTTACCGCAACAATACCGCGGATCTGCGGATCAAGTCGTACGGCATTTTCGGTGAGACGTATTTCAAATTTAGCGACCAGCTCAAGCTGACCTTGGGGCTGCGCTATAACCACGATGAAAAGACCGTAATCGCGCGCACCACCCTGGCCAGTTTCCTGGTTCCGTTCGGATCGGCCAACGCATATGCGTCGCCGTTTGCGGCTCGTTTCGACGCCGATCCGGCCACGACGTGCCCAACGGGTTCCCCTGCAGGAACCTTGGGGTCGGTGCCGGGCTGTGAAGCTTTCCAGGTCCGCACGGTCAGCTTCGGAAAGTTCACCGGGCGCGCGGTGCTCGATTACCAGATCGACCGCGATCACCTGCTCTACGCGTCGTACTCGCGCGGCTACAAGTCGGGGGGCATCAATCCGCCGCTGTCGCCGGTGTTCACGGTTCCCGAAACTTTCGCTCCGGAATACGTCAACGCGTTCGAGGTCGGATCGAAGAACCAGTTCGGCGCGCTGACGTTGAACCTCACCGGGTTCTACTATCAATATAAGGGCCTCCAGCTTTCGCGCATTGTCGCCCGCACTTCGGTCAATGACAACGTGAACGCGAACATTTACGGGCTCGAGGCCGAGGCGGTCATCCATCCGGTCCGCCCGATGACGGTCAACCTGAGCGCCAGCTATCTTCACACCCGTGTATCGAGCGACAAGTTCCTTTCTAACCCGCGCGACTTCGGCGCGGGCCGGGCCGATGCGGTGATCATCAAGGACATCACCAACGGCGCGAACTGCGCGGTCGCGTCCAACAGTGGGAACGTCGCCGGCGTCAACGGGTTCGTGAACACTGTCAACGGCTTCATCAACGCGGGCGCGATACCGGGGCTCAAGGCGGGCGCCGGGCTTCAGGGCACGACGGCGTTCCCGGCCAACGGCGGGATCGCTTCGACGGGCGCATTTAGCGTTTGCGGCGCGTTGACCGCCGCGGCGAGCGGCGCTTTTGGAGCGGCGCTCAACCCGGCGACGTTTGGCGGAGTGACCGTGTTTTCGTCGGGCATTCCGGTCAATATCAAGGGCAACGAGCTGCCCGGCGCGCCCAACTTCAAGGTGTCGATGGGCGTCCAGTACGAATTCCCGGTGGGGAATTGGACCTTCACCCCGCGCTTCGATGCGATCCTGGTGGGGACATCGACGGGCAACATCTTCAACGGCAACGTAAACCGCATTCCCAGCTACACCCAGTATAACGCCCAGGTGCAGCTCGATGGCCCGGACAAGCGCTACTTCATTCGCGGGTTCATCCAGAACATCGAGAACAGCAGCGCGATTACCGGTCTCTATGTGACCGACCAATCGTCGGGTAACTACACCAACATCTTCACGCTCGAACCGCGCCGCTACGGCGTCGCCGCGGGCTTCAAGTTCTGAAGATTGTAAGCCTAGCCTAAAGCGGGGCCCCGGACGCGAGTTCGGGGCCCTTTGCATTCGGTTCAGTCGATCAGCGCGGCCTCGACCGCGACGCGGATCGCTTCGCACGTGTGCTGCGCGCCGATCTTGCCGAGCATGTTGGCGCGGTGAATTTCGACCGTGCGCGGGCTGATCCCCAGCCGGTCGCCGATCAGGCGGTTGGACAAGCCTTCGGTCACCCCCGCCAGCACCTCGCGCTCGCGCGCGGTCAGCCGCCGCAAACGGCTGCGCGCCCGCGCCTCGCGCAATCGCGCAGTGCCCGCCGCGCTGTCGGCATGCTCGGCGAAATCGAGCGCGCGGCGGAGCTGCTCGGCGGTGAACGGCCACACCAGGTAGTCGAGCGCGCCGTCGAGCACCGCTTCGACGACCTGGTGCGCGTCGAGGCTGTCGCTGAACGCGATCACCGGGAGCCACTGACCGCGCGCCGCCATCTGCTCGAGCAAATGGCGAATCGGCCGGCCGTCGTTGTAAACCAGGAGGATGCCCGCGCGCGGCCACGCCGCGACGACATCGTCGAGCCCGTGGAACGGTTCGATGTGGAACGCAGTTCCGGTGAGCGCGTGCGTGATTGCGGCACGGCGGCGGCTGTCCCGATCGACCAAAAGGATCGTTTCGCGCCCGATCATCGGTGAACTCCCTAGCGGCTGGCACTTAGGGATATGCCGCAGGGAGGGTGCCCGCGGCCAAGCCGGTTGTCGCGATTCCGCAGGGTTAACGCATCGCAAAGTCCCTAAACGGCGCTGGGTTTGCGGCAAACCCGCGGGCCGACATTGCTCCGTTTTGGAGCGAACTCGCGTCTAGCGAGCGAGCCCGGCGAGCAGCGCCGGAGTCAGCACCTGCGGAAGCTGGCGCGGCGCGCCGCCGCCGGCGGGATACCACATGTACAGCGGCACGCCCGCGGCACCTTGCGCGGTAAGGTAGCGGGTGATCGCCGGGTCGCGCCGGGTCCAGTCGCCGCGCAGCACCACGACGCCCGCGCGCGCGAACGCGGCGCGGGTGCTTTCGCGCTCGATCGCGACGCGCTCGTTGACTTTGCAGGTCAGACACCAGTCCGCGGTAAACCACACGAACACCGGCTTGCCCTGCGCACGGGCCTCGGCCAGCGCGATTTCGCTGAACGGCTGTGCGCTGAGGATGCCCGCATCCGCCGCGGCGGCTTCGGGGCGATAGAAGTGCTGCGGGACGAGCGCTGCGAGCAGCGCGAGCGCGGCGAACCCGGCGGTGATCGGCGCGGCCGACTGGCCTGCGTGCTGCTTGCGCCCGATCGCCACCAGCAGCGCGATCGTCGCCACCGCCAGCGCCGCGACGGCAGCTGCGAAGCCCGCGCCGCCGAGCCGCCAGCACAGCCACAGGAGCGCGAGCGCGGTCAGCCCCATCGGCACCGCCATCGCGTGGCGGAAGCGCTCCATCCACGCGCCGGGACGCGGCAGCAGGCGGCGCAGCGCGGGGATCAAAGCGACCGCGAGGAACGGCAGCGCCAGCCCTACGCCGAGCGCCGCGAACAGCAGCAGCGCCGGGGCGAGCGGGAGGAGCAGCGCCGCGCCCATTGCCGCGGCCATGAACGGCCCGGTGCACGGCGTCGCTGCGAAAGCGGCGAGCAGGCCGGTCGCAAACGAACCGAAAACGCCGCCTTGGGGCGATCCGCCGCGCGCGAAGCCCGGCACCGCGAATTCGTAAAGCCCGGCCAGGTTAGCGGTGATCGCGGTCGCGACCAGCGCGAGCGCGACGACAACCGCAGGCTCCTGAAGCTGGAACGCCCAGCCCACTTGCTGCCCCGCCGCGCGCAAGCCCAGCAGCACGCCTCCCAGCGCGACGCAAGCGAGCACTACCCCGGCGGCGTAGGCCAGCCCCTCGGCGCGCGCCTGAGCCTCGTTCCCGCCCGCGCGGGCGAGGCTCAGCGCCTTCAGGCTGAGGATCGGGAACACGCAGGGCATCACGTTGAGCAGCAGCCCGCCGAGCAGCGCCGCGAGCAGCAGCTCCGGGAGCGGGGGCGTGGCGGGTTTGCCCAGCGGTTCGCCCGCTGCGGGTACCGTTCCCCGCGTCGCGGCAATGGTCAGTCCGTCGCCGTTCGAACCGAGGCGCAGCACCCCGCCGAGCGTTTTCGGCGTCACCGGAGCGGTGCCGAAGCGCGCCAGCTCGACGATCAGCATCTCGCCGCGCCGCGAGAAGGTTTGCCGCGCGGCGTAGTCGATCACCCCGTCCTCCGCGGCGAAGAAGTGCGGCGCGTCGAGCGTCACCGCGGCGGGAAGCGGGATGCCGAGCCGGAGTTTGCCGCGCTCCAGCGTAAAATGCGGCGCCGCGCCGAGCGGGGCGGGCAGGGCTGTGCGCCACGCGTCGAACCGCGCATCGCGCGCGCTCGATCCGACGATGAGCTCGGCGCTCAGTTCAGCCTGCTCGGGAACGCAGACTTCGAGCGTGCACGCCAGCCACCGCGCGTGCGCAGAGATCGGCAGCCGATCGCCCGCGCGGACGTTTCCCGGGAGCTTGAGCGGCACCAGCACCGCGTAGTCGCGCTCGAACACGTGGTTCATCAGCCCGCCGATCAGCAGCGTCTGCGGCACCGGATAGCGCAGCGCACCCGCGCTCGCCGCGCTCGGCAGCCGCCACTCGAGCGTCAGCCCAAGTCCGGCATCGCCCGGATTCGACCAATAGCCGTGCCACCCCGCCGCAGGTTGCATGAAGATCGCCAGCGTCGCCTCGCCGCCGGGCATCGCACCGGGCTCGGGGATCAGCGTCGCGGCGATATGCGTCGGAGCCGCGCTCAGCGGGGTCGCCAACAGCGCGAGCAGCGCCAGAACCAAGGCTCGGATTGTCCTCGGCATCGATCCTGTAAACTCCTTCCCCGGCCTTGCGCCGCGCGCCGGCTCCGGCCATCAGGGCCTAGCCGGTTTCGCGCGACCACTTCAAGGAATCAGCCATGCGCCCGATTGCTTCGCTTGCCTGCGCCGTGCTGATTGCGCTTGGCGGGTGCGCCGCTTCGCCATCTCCCGAAGCCGCCGCGCCGCCGCTGTCCGCGATGCCCGCCGCACCGCCCAAGCTGATCGTGGCGATCGCGGTCGATCAGTTCTCCGCCGATTTGTTCGCGCAGTATCGCGAGCACTACACGTATGGCCTCGCGCGGCTGCTCAAGGGCGCGGTGTTCCCCGCCGGGTTCCAGTCCCACGCCGCGACCGAGACTTGCCCCGGCCACTCGACGATCCTCACCGGCGACCATCCGGCGCGCACCGGGATCATCGGCAACACCTGGTACGTCCCCGGCATCGCGCGCGCCGACAAGCGCGTCTATTGCGCCGAAGACGAGTCCGACCCCGCGAGCACCTCGCGCGATCCGGTGGTTTCAGCGGGGCATCTGCGCGTCCCGACGCTGGGCGAGCTGATGAAATCGGCGAATCCGGCAACGCGCAACGTCGCGGTTTCGGCCAAAGACCGCGCGGTCATGATGATGGGCGGACATGCGATCGACGCCGCGTATTGGTGGAAGGGCGACCGCTTCGTCACGCTCAAGGGGCGCGAATTGTCGCCCGCCGCGCTTGCGGAGAACGCCGCGATTGCGCCCGTGCTCAGGGCCGGAGCGCCTGCGCTCGCGGCACCTGCATGGTGCTCGCGTTACGACCGCGGAGTGCCGGTCGGGGCCGCGGGGACGATCGGGCAGGGCCGCTTCGCGCTCGAACCGAACAAGCCCGACTTGTTCCGGGTGTCGCCGCGGATGGACGATGCGACGGGCGATCTGGCGATAAGGCTGGTCGACGAGATGAACCTCGGCGGCGGCGCGGTCCCCGATCTGCTCTCGGTGAGCTTCTCGGCGACCGATTACATCGGGCACGCGGTCGGGACCGAGGGTGTCGAGATGTGCATCGAGATGGCCGGGCTCGACCGCGCGATCGGGCGGCTGCTCGATCATCTCGACGCGCGCGGGATCGATTACGCGGTCGTGCTGACTGCCGATCACGGCGGACTCGACGTGCCCGAGCGGCTCGACGCCCAAGGCTTTCCCCGCGCCGCGCGCGCCGACAAAGCGCTGACTGGCGGCGCGCTTGGCAAAGCCATCGCGGCGAAGACCGGGATCGCGGTCGAAGGGCCGCTGGTCTACTCCGATGCGCCGTTCGGCGACTTCTGGTTCTCCGCTGCGCTGACCCCGGCGCAGAAAGCGCAAGCAACCGCCGCGATGCTCGCGATCGTCAGGGCGCACCCGCAGGTCGCCGCGGCGTGGAGCAAGGCCGAGCTGGCCGCCGCCCCGCCGCCCGTCGGCAACCCGCAGGACTGGACGCTGCGCGATCGCGCGCGGGCCTCGTTCGACCCGCAGCGTTCGGGCGACGTGATCGTTCTGCTCGACCGCGCGATCGTGCCGATCGTCGAGCCCGCGCCGGGCTTCACCGCGACCCACGGCAGCGCGTTCGATTACGACCGGCGCGTGCCGATGCTGTTCTGGCGCAAGGGGATGGCGGGCTTCGAGCAGCCCGCGCCGGTCGAAACGGTCGATATCGCGCCGACGCTCGCCGCGTTGCTCGGGCTCAAGACCACCGAGGGTCAGTTCGACGGGCGCTGTCTCGATCTCGATCCCGGGCCGGGCAACTCGTGCCCCGCCAAATGACGTCCGACAAACGAGATCTCGTCATCCTTGGCGGCGGGCTCGTCGGGATGACGCTCGCGCTGGCGGCGGCACGGCAGGGGCTGGCCAGCCATGTCGTCGACAAAGCCGATCCCGCCGAGCTGACCGCGCCGGGCGCCGACGGCCGCGCCTCGGCGATCTCGACCGCGAGCTGGAACTTGTTCTCGAATATCGGTCTTGCCGAACGGCTTGAACCGCTCGGCTGCCCAATTTCCTCGATCGCGGTGACCGACGGGATGAAGCCGGGGCGGATCGACTTCCAGCCCGAGCCGCATGAAGGCTCGCTCGGGCGGATGTTCGCCAATCGCGATATCCGCCTGGCATTGTACGAAGCAGCCCAGGCCGAGCCCGGCATTACGCTCCACACCAACCGCGAAGTGGTGTCGCGCGAGCGCGGAGCTTACGGCGTCGCGGTCAAGCTGGACGACCGCAGCGAGCTTACGGGGAGCCTGCTCGTCGCTGCCGAAGGGCGGATGTCACCGACGCGCGAGGAAGCGGGACTGGCGCTGGCGAAGTGGGACTATCGCCACCGCGCGATCGTCACCGGATTGTTCCATGAACAGCCGCACGACGGCGTGGCATGGGAGATTTTCTACCCCGCCGGACCGTTCGCGCTGCTGCCTTTGACCGACCTCGATGGCCGCCACCGCAGCGCGCTGGTGTGGACCGTCCCCGAGCGCGACGCCGCGGGCGTGCTGGCGCTGTCCGAGCGAGCGTTCCTGGCCGAGGTCGAAACGCGGATGCATGGTGTGTTCGGCGCGGTCGCGCTCGCCGCGCCGCGGATGAGCTATCCCTTGGGCTTCCACCACACTGCGCGGATCGTCGCCGAACGGCTCGCGCTCGTCGGCGACGCCGCGCACGGCATCCACCCGATCGCCGGACAAGGGCTCAACCTGGGCCTGCGCGACGCCGCCGCGTTGGTCGAAACGATCGTCGAAGGCCGGCGGCTTGGGCTCGAGCCCGGCGACGCGCAAGTGCTCGCGCGCTACGAGCGCTGGCGCAGCCTCGACGGGTTGATGGTCGCAGCGGTGACCGACGGGTTGACCCGGTTGTTCGGCATCCCCGGACGCTTGCCCAGCGCAATCCGGCGGCTCGGGATGGGCGCGGTCCAGCGCAGCGGAGTGCTCAAGCGTTTTCTGATGGATGAAGCGCGCGGCGTCTCGGGCGCGCTGCCCGAATTGTTGCGCGGTTAGCGGCCAGCTGCGGGAGCATGCTCGAGCTGCGCAGGATCGAGCAGCGCGGCGGTTTCGACCAAATCGAGCGCGCGCTCTGCAGCGGCATAGCGTCGCACTGCTTCGACCCACCCCGCAGCCGCCCCGGCATCGGGCAACCGCGCAAACTCGTCCGCCGCAGCATCGTACTGGCCGGCGCGAAGCAGCTGCCGCGCATGTTCGAGCCGGTCGGCGGCCCGGGGCGAAGGCTTGCCGTCGCGGCGCACCGTGAACAGCGCTCCCGCCTCGCGCCGGAAGCGCGCCCAGCCGCTATCGCTCGCACTCGAGAGTTGCGGCGTCAGGGCATCGAGTTGCGCGCTCAGCGCATCGACGGTGACCGGCTGGCGCGCCGCGGCGACGATCGCCTCCACCGCGCGCGGCTGCGTCTCACCGAAGCGCAACCGCAGCTGGCCTTCGAGATCGCCGAGCTCGGTTCCCCGCTCGACCGCGCGGCGCGCGGCGAAAGCGATCAACAGCCCTTCGGCGCGCGCGACATTGCCCGACGCCGCCTCGGCGCGCAGGTCGAGCTGCGCGAGCCGCTGCTCGAGCGCGGCCAGCCGCTGGTCGAAGCCGCCCTCGGCGCGGGTCATCGCGGGCGCGGTCGCGGCGGCCACGGGCGCGGCAAGTGCGGGCGGCGATGCGCTGGCGGTGATTTGCGGGGTCGGTGGGCTTCCGGCGAACTCGCGCAGCGAATGGAGCCGTCCGCTCCAGCCCAGCCAGCCGACCAGCAGCGCACCGAGAAGGAACGCCAGCAATCCGACCGCCAGTGCCAGCCGCCCCCGGCCGCGCGGGCGCGCGACATACGGCGGCGGGGAATGGAGCTCGTCGATCATGCGGGCGTCACGGCCCTCCCACGGCCGGGACGAAGGTTTTGCACATCTCGCGGGCCAAGGCCAGCAACGCCGCGTCGCTCGGCTGCGCCGCGCTGCGCACCTGAGCCCAGCCGCGCCCTGCTGCTGCGGCCACCGCCGGAGACAGCGCGGCGAGCGCAAACCGGGCGCGAGGCAGCGTTAGCCGGGCGCACTCGGCCGCGAAATGCGCGGTCGCGCGCGGGGAATGGAGCGCGATCACCGCCGAGCGCGGCAGTTCCCCCAGCGGGCGGGCCTTGGCCTCGTAAACGGTGCGCTCGATCACCTCGTGACCATGCAATGGAGCCAATGCGGTGCGATCGCGTCCGCAAAGCCGCAGGATGCGGCGGTGCGCAGGCTCAATCGCTGCTACGAGCTCGGCCAGATCGCCGTCACCCGTGACGAGCACGACGAGCCCCGCCGCGCGCGTCGCCGCCGCGGTGGCTTCGCCCACCGCGTAAACCGGCTTTCCGGCATAGGCCGCCAGCGCGCGCCCCGCACAGCGCGCCGCGTTGGCGCTGCCGAGCAGCAGTGCATCCACCTCGCCCGGCGCGTCCCACGCAACCGGCACGATTTCGAACAAAGGCGCGCCCGCGACTTCGAGGCCGAGCGTGTGCGCCGCTGTGGCGCTGGCACTCCAGCCCGGCTCGGGGCGCAAGATCACCAACGGGAGCACCGCCTCAGACTTGACCCGGTCCGGCAAAGTGCACCCGCACCGATTCTGGCGCGCGCGCCAGCAACTCGGCGGCGAGCGCGGCGGGGCCAGCGGGATCGTCCGCGGCAAACCGTGCGCTTGCCGCGATACGCTCGGCGCCGTCGGGGCTATAGATGGCGGCGTGCATCGACAGTGCATCGCCGCTGGGCTCGGTCAGCACCGCGATCGGGCTGTGACAGTTCCCTCCGAGCGCGGCGAGCAGCGCGCGTTCGGCGATGACTCCCGCGCGGCTTGGCCTATGGTCGATGGCGGCCAGACGTTCGCGGGTCGCGCCATCGCTTGCGCGGCATTCGATCGCGATCGCGCCCTGCCCCGGCGCGGGCAACCATTCGCGCGGATCGAGCGGGTGGCCGACCCCGGTCTCGCCCAGCCGGGCGAGCCCCGCCGCCGCGAGCAGCGTCGCATCGGCCTCGCCCGCCGCGAGCCGCGCCAGCCGCGTGGCGACATTGCCGCGAAACGCCACGATCGTGCAGTCCGGCCGCGCGTGGAGCAGTTGCGCGGCGCGGCGTGGGGCGCTTGTCCCGACGCGCGCGCCTTGCGGCAACGCCGCGATGCTCGCCGCGCCGATCAGCACATCGCGCACGTCGGCGCGGGGCAGGATCGCCGCGATGACGATCGCGTCGGGCCGAGCGGTTTCGACATCCTTTGCCGAATGAACCGCGAAATCGATCTCGCCCGCGACCAGCGCGGCGTCGAGTTCCTTGGTCCACAGCGCCTTGCCGCCGATTTCGGCGAGCGGGCGGTCCTGGATCCTGTCGCCGCTCGCGGTGACGGGGACCAGCACGACGGCGTCGGCGGTCCATCCATGCGCGGCGCAAAGCCGGTCGCGCGCTTCCCCTGCTTGCACGAGCGCCAGCGGCGAGCGGCGCGTACCGAGGCGTAACGGGCGGATTGGAGCACGGGGCATGCCCGGCTTGTGCTAGTTGGCAATGCCATTAAGGAAAAGGGCGAATGGCGCTGGTCCTCGGCATCGAAAGCTCGTGCGACGAGACCGCTGCCGCGCTGGTCGACGGCGATCGGCGCATCCTCGCCCAGCGCATCGCATCGCAAGACGCCGCGCACGCGCCGTACGGAGGCGTCGTGCCCGAGATCGCCGCGCGCGCGCATGTCGAGGTGCTAACCCCGCTAATCGCCGCGACGCTGGCCGATGCCGGGCTCGAACTGGGTGACGTCGACGCAATCGCCGCGACCGCCGGACCCGGCCTGATCGGCGGGGTGATGGTTGGGCTGGTCACCGCCAAGGCGCTGGCGATGGCCGCGGACAAGCCGCTGATCGCGATCAATCACCTCGAGGGCCATGCGCTGTCGCCGCGCCTGGCCGATCCCGGCCTCGCCTTTCCTTATCTGCTGCTCCTGGTTTCGGGCGGACATTGTCAGCTCCTGATGGTGCGCGGAGTCGGCGATTACCGGCGTCTGGCGACGACGATCGACGATGCGCTCGGCGAAGCCTTCGACAAGACCGCCAAGATCCTCGGGCTCGGCTACCCCGGCGGTCCGGCGGTCGAGCGGCTCGCGCACGAAGGCGATCCGCGCGCGGTCCCGTTGCCGCGTCCGTTGCTCGGCAGCGCCGAGCCACACTTCTCCTTCGCCGGGCTCAAAAGCGCGGTGCTGCGCGCGCATCAAACGGGAACGAATCGTCCTGCCGATATCGCGGCTTCGTTCCAGCAGGCCGCGCTCGATTGCGTGATCGATCGGACGTGGCGGGCGCTGGATCAGGCGGATGGCGCAACCGCGCTCGTAGTGGCGGGCGGGGTCGCCGCGAACACCGCGATCCGGACGGCTCTCGAGGCGCTGGCGGGTGAGCATGGCTTACGCTTTGTCGCGCCGCCCCCCGCGTTGTGCACCGACAACGCCGCGATGATCGCATGGGCGGGGATCGAGCGGCTCGGGCAGTCGGACCCGCTCGACTTTGCCGCGCGCCCCCGCTGGCCGCTCGACCCTACGGCTGCGCCGGCGCGCGGGGCGGGGGTCAAGGCGTGATTGGCGTGCTCGGCGCGGGCGCGTGGGGCACCGCGCTCGCCCAGGTGCTGGCCAGCGACGGCAGCGAGGTGCTGATTTGGGCGCGCGAGCCCGAGCTCCTGGATGAGATCAACGCTCGTCACAGCAATGGCGCGTTTCTTCCGGGGATCGTCCTCAACCCCAGGATTGTCGCCACCAATCATATCGGTGAACTCGCGGCGCTCCCCACTCTCCTTGTAGTGGCGCCCGCCCAGCATCTTGCCGGCGTTCTCGCGACGCTTCCCGACTCACCGCGCGACCTGGTGCTCTGCGCCAAGGGGATCGAGGCGGGCAGCGGGCGGCTGATGGCCGACGTTGCGCGTGAGATCGCGCCGTCCGCGACGCTGGCGGTGCTTTCGGGACCGACGTTCGCGCACGAAGTCGCCGCCGGACTGCCCACCGCGGTCACGCTCGCGTGTTCGGGGGGCGAGACGCAATGGGCGCGGCTCGCGCCCGCGATCTCGCGGCCCTCGCTGCGGCCGTACTATTCGGACGACATCGTCGGCGCCGAGATCGGCGGGGCGGTCAAGAACGTGCTCGCGATCGCCTGCGGGGTGATCGATGGGCTCAGGCTCGGCGAGAACGCGCGCGCCGCGCTGATCGCGCGCGGCTATGCCGAGATGGTCCGCTTCGGGCTCGCGCTCGGCGCGCGCGCCGAAACGCTCGCCGGGCTGTGCGGGCTGGGCGACCTCGTCCTGACCTGCTCGTCGAGCGCGAGCCGCAATTTTTCGCTCGGCAAAGCGCTGGGCGAAGGCGCGAGCGCGGCCGAGGCGCTGGCGGGCAAGCTCAGCGTCGCCGAGGGCGCGGCGACCGCGCCGGTGCTCGCCCAACTGGCGCGCGCGCGCAACGTGCCGATGCCGATCGTCGAGGCGGTGTGCCGCCTGCTCGAAGGCGCCGCACCCGCGCACGCGGTCGTCGCCGATCTGCTCGCGCGGCCGCTGCGCGCCGAAGGCGAGCCGGCGCGATGAGCGACGAGCCCGCCAGCGACGACATCGCGCAACTGGCCAAGGGCGGCCGCACCAATTTCTTCGGGTTCCTGCTGCGGCTGGCGGCGCGGCTGCCGTTCCTGTTCGTCGCCGGGCGGCTTTATGGGGCCGCAGCGCTGGGCCGCTTCGCATCGGCGCTGGTGATGATCGAGCTGGCGGGACAGCTGTGCACGCTCGGGCAGAAGCGCGGCTTGGCTCAGAGGCTGTCGGAGGACGAGCACCATCCGGCCCATACGGTCGCCGATGCGATGATGCTTTCGGGAATGATCGCGCTGGTCGTCGCGGGGCTTATCTATCTGTTTCCGGGGACGATGTACCCGCGCGGCGATTATTCGCAGATCGACCGGCTGCTGGTGCTGACGATCCTCCCTTCGACGCTCACCGACATCGCGCTCGCGGCCCTCGCTTACCGCTACGACGTCGCCGCGACCGTACGCTCGCGCTCGGTGGTCGAGCCGTGGACGCTGTCGATCGTCGCGGCGGCGGCTTACTTCGTTGCGCGGCAAGACGGGCTCGCGATCGCCTACATCGCCTCGATCGTCGCCGCTTCGGTGTTCGCGCTGGTTCCGCTCGTCCGCAATTACGGGATTCCGCACCGGTGGTATCCGCACCCGCTGCGGCTTGGTCGGCTGGCGCTCGCCAACTTGCCGCTGGCCGCCGCGGACATGGTCGAATGGGGCACACGCAAGCTCGACATCTTCATCTTGCGCTTTTTTGCCAGCGAGAGCGCGGTCGGGGTCTATTACGTCGCGCAGCAGGTCGCGACGCTGCCGCAAAAGCTCAAGACCAGCTTCGAGCCGATCCTCGGGCCGGTGATCACCCGCAACCTCAAGGAAAAGAACTACGCCGCGATTGCCCAGCAGGTCTGCCAGGTGGGCTTTTGGATCATCGCCGCGCAAGCCGGAATCGCGCTGTCGCTCGGCCTTCCCGGGGAAGGGGTGATGGGGCTGGTCGGCCCGCTGTTCGTCGGCGGCACCGGAGCGCTAGCGTTCTTGCTCGCCGCGGAAGTCGCCGCCGCCACCGCGGTGGTAAGCGAAGCGGCGCTGATTTACGTCGCGCGTATCCGCAACTTGTGGATCTCGCTGGCGACGATCGTCGTCCAGGCGGGGCTGACGCTGGCCTTCATCGAGATCGCGCGCGCCGCGCCGGGCTGGACGCTGCCGGGCGGGCTGCACCTGCGCCCCTGCAACGTTTCCAATTATGAGGCGGCGGGCGCGGCGGCGGCGCTAATGTTCGCGCTGGCATTCGCCTCGATCGCCAAGTCGTTTGTCCTTTCGCGGATTCTCGACCAGTCGATCAACAACTGGCGCTGGGCGCTGGTGTGGGCGGCGGCGCCGGCGGTAATCGTCGGCTGGTTCGTGACCCGCTTCCTCCCCGAATGGGCCGAGCTCGCTTTCGGCATCCCCGCGATCCTCGGCGTTTACGGGTTCGTGATCTGGCACAAGGGCTTCGGCCCGGAGGACCGCATCCTGTTCCGCAAGAACGTCGGCGGCTGACCCTGCACGGTTCGTCGCATGTACGGGGCGTTCAGTCGCCGTTAAGTGCCCGAGTCCTCCCTTCGCAAGCGGGTCGCGCCGTTCGCAATCGAGGGGATCGAGTATGCGCTGGAACCGTGTCGTCGCCGCCACCCTGAGTGTGGGCCTGATCGCCGGTTGTGCGACCGACCGTTTGCACGAACAGGCCCGCGCCCAGCGCGCCGACGAAGCGGCATACCCTGCGCCGCCACCCCCGCCGCCTCCCCCTTCCCCGGTGATGAACGCCCCGGTCATGGTCACCGGAAGCACGGTTGCGGGCGCTCGTTACGTCAGCCCGGTCGTGGTTCCCAGCGCCGAAAATCGCGAGCGCTACGACGGCAAGGAGGTCAACCCGGTTCATGTCGCCGCGACCGACCCGGTTTCGACCTTCTCGGTCGACGTCGACACCGGCGCTTACGCCAACAGCCGCCGCTTCCTCGTCCGCGGCCAATTGCCGCCGCGCGACGCAGTGCGAACCGAAGAACTGATCAACTACTTCCGCTACGATTACCCGGCCCCGCAAGCGCGCTCCGCGCCGTTCTCGGTAACGACCGACGTCATGGCGACGCCGTGGAACGCGGGCACATACCTGATGCGCATCGGGCTCAAAGGCTACGACCTCCCGCGTAACGCCCGCCCGCCCGCCAACCTGGTGTTCCTCGTCGATGTCTCGGGTTCGATGGGCGAGCCCGACAAGCTGCCGCTGGTCAAGACCGCGCTCGCGGGGCTCGCAGGCGAGCTGCGCGCGCAGGACAAAGTTTCGATCGTCGTTTACGCGGGCGCCGCGGGGCTGGTGCTTCCCGCGACGAACGATCCCGGGTAAATCTGCGCCGCGCTCGATCAACTGTCGGCGGGCGGATCGACCGCGGGCGGAGCGGGTTTGCAGCTCGCCTACCGGATCGCGCGCGACAACTTCATCGACGGTGGGGTTAACCGCATCCTGCTCGCCACCGACGGCGATTTCAACGTCGGGGTCAGCGACACCAAGGCGCTGCTCGAAATGGTCGAGCACGAGCGCGACAGCGGGATCACGCTGACCACGCTCGGCTTCGGCGAAGGCAACTACAACGAAGCGATGATGGAACAGGTCGCCGACCACGAGAACGGCAATTACGCTTATATCGACACCGCGCTCGAGGCCAGGAAAGTGCTTGGCGAGCAGCTCTCCTCGACGCTGTTCACGATCGCTAAGGACGTCAAGATCCAGGTCGAGTTCAACCCCGCGCGGGTCAAGGAATACCGCCTGATCGGCTACGAGAACCGCGCGCTGCGCGAGGAGGACTTCAACAACGACCGGGTCGATGCGGGCGAGATCGGCGCGGGCCACCAGGTCACCGCGATCTACGAGATCGTCCCCGCCGGGGCCAAAGGCTGGACCGATGCGCGGCGTTATACCGCGCCCAACCCCGCGCTGGGAATCGCCGGCGAGCTGGCCTTCGTCAAATTGCGCTACAAGCTGCCCGACGGCGCAACCTCGCGGCTGATTTCGCAGCCGGTGCCCGCCGCGCTGATGTATCAGCGCCGCGCGCCCGACGCTGACTTCGCTTTTGCCGCCGCGGTCGCCGCGTTCGGGCAGAAGCTGCGCGGCGACCCGCTGCTCGGCGACTACCGCTATTCGCAGATCGCGACGCTTGCGGGCAAGCAGAACGATTACTGGCGGCAGGAGTTCGTCCGGCTGGTCGGGGTCGCGGGGGGTGTCGGCGGCGGTGTCGCCGAGCGTTGAGCCGCGCGCCGCTCCGGGCTAGGGCAGAGTTCGGCATTCGAGGGGGCAGACGATGAGCGAGACACTGCAGGCGAACTGGCTGATATTCGCGCTCGCGCTGATCGTCGCGCTCGCGGTCGC
>JBBRER010000035.1:0-18062 GCA_038202745.1 Sphingomonadales bacterium | reverse complement strand
GCAGCGCGGTTAGCAGCGCACCCGGGCCGGAGAGCAGCGGACGTTGACCGCTGCTGCGGCGGGCGAGCGCGTAAAGCACGGCCAGCGGGCGCAGCGCGCGAGGCAGCCAGGCCGGCCGCCGGTCTTGCGCGGCAAGCAAGCTCGCGGCGATCTCGCGCTCGCCCGGATCGGCCAGATGCGCGGCAAGATCGGCGAGCGCCCAGCCTTGCCCCGCGCGGTCGATCGCGCGGTGGTTCGGGCCGGCTCCCAACATCGCGGCCAGAGCACGCCAGCCCGCCGCGCGCCCGCCGGCGAACCTCCCGAACGCTTCCGCCGAGGGCTCGCCGAGCAGTTCCTCCCAGCCATCGACCAGCGCCCCGAGCCCGCGCGCGTGGTCGCCCCAGTCAATCAGAGCGGCCAGCACGGGCTCGCCCTTGGGCCAGTCCGCGGGTCGCGCACGCAGACGATCGCGCCACCATGCCAGGCGGATCTGCGCAAGGGCCGGCTCGCGCGCCGCGCGGACGATGCGCGCAAGCCGCGCGTCGAACGCCAATAGCGCCAGCGTCGGCCCCCGCGCAGGCCGCGCGGCATAAGCCAGCGCCAGCCGCTCGGGCGGCGCCAGCAGTCCCAGCAGCGGCGCTTCTTCAAATGGCAAGCTCTTCTCCCCGCACGACGAATCGACCGAACCAGCAACCTAAGCCGAAATTAACCTCGTTGCTTGAAGGACCGACAACCACGCCCCCCTAAAGCGGGCACGACAGGCGATTTCCATCGGGGGCACCATGCTCAAGCGACTCGCGCGGACATTGCGCAATCTGAAGCGCGACAACGGCGGCAACGCGATGCTGATCATGGCGATGGGGATGCCCGTCCTGATCGGCGCGGCGGGCATGGCGGTCGATATGTCGCAGTGGTATTCGTGGAAGCGCGAGCTGCAGCTGGCGACCGACCAGGCAGCGCTCGCCGCGGCCTGGGCGCGCACCGACTCGGACACGGAAAGCACGTGGCAGACGCGCGGCAACCAGGATTACTATACCAATCTGGCGCTGACATCGACATTTGCCGGCGCGCCCACTTACGCGCTGGCCAACTACGCCAATGGTTCGAACAACAGCGTCGTGGTGACGGCAACGGCGACCAAGGCGCTGCCCTTTTCGAGCGTGATCATGGGCCGCTCGGTCACGGTGAAGGCCTACTCGCAGGCCAAGTTCGCGCAGGGCGCGATCTTTAACGCGTGCCTCATCGCGCTCGGCAACTCGGGGACGACTTTCTCGGTCGGCGGCAACGCCAACGTCCAGGCGCACTGCGGCCTCGCAGCGCTTTCGTGCTCGACCGACGCTTTGACGATCGACGGATCGGCGACAGTCGTCACCGATTCGATCGCCACATGCGGAACCGCCAGCGTTCCGGCTTCGCTGCAGGGCGTGGTCAGCGAAAACGTCACCGGTCTCAGCGACGAGTTTGCCGATCTCTCCCCGCCCACCAACGCGACCGCGCGCACGTATGCGTGCGTCGGCAATGGCAACAAGGCTCAAGCCTCGCCGCTGGCCGGCACGTACGCCGGCCTCGTGGTTTCGTGTCAAACCACATTCGGCTCCGGCATCTATGTGATCAACGGCGGGACGCTCGATCTGAGCACCAACGCCACCATAACCGGCACAAATGTTATGTTCGTGCTCAAGAACGGTGCGACGCTCAAGCTTGGCGGCAGCGGCAACAACGGCACGCTGACCCTGACCCCGATGCAGGCATCCGACTTCACGGCGCTCGGCTATTCGACCACGCTGGCGAGCCGTTATGCAAACATGCTTATCTTCGAGGATCGCAACAGCAACCCGACGACCGATCACATCATCAACGGGAACTCGAACTCGCTGATCCAGGGCACCGTCTATCTGCCGTCGAGCACGGTGCGGATCAACGGAACCGCCAATCTCGACAGTAGCTGCCTCCAGATTTCGGCGCAGAGGCTAAACATCTTGGGCAATGCCTATATCAACACCCGCTGCAGCTCGAACCAGACCAACTCGGCCGGCAACGCGACTGCCACAGTCAAGCTGGTCGCGTGACGATGCGCACGATACTGGCGGCGCTCCGGCGAAGCGAGCATGGTTCGACCGTGATCGAAACCGCGATAGTCGCGCCTGTGCTCGCGCTGATGGCGCTTGGCGGTTACGATGTCAGCCGGATGATCTCGCGCCAGCACGAACTCCAGGGCGGCGCTGTCGAAATGCAGACGATCGTGCTCGCTGCGACCTCGGGAACCGCAACTAACACCTCCACCATCAAGACCGCCTTGGTCAATACGATGGGCCTGAGCGCGAATGACGTCACGGTGACCAAGATCTATCGCTGCTCGACCACAACCACTCTGGTGACCGACAGCAGCACTTGTCCGTCGGGCAACAAGGTCTCGACTTACGTCAAGGTCACGCTAACGGATACCTACACGCCCACCTGGACCAGCTTCGGGGTTGGCGGGGCTTTCAATTACAACGTCAGCCGCATGGTGCAGGTGTCGTGATCGGTTCCGCGCATTTGCGGCGGCTTGGCCGCGACGAGCGCGGCGGCCCGACAATCGAATTCGCGCTGCTGATGCCCGCGATGTTCACGCTCCTTTTCGGAGTGCTCCAGATCGGCTTGCAGATGTACAGCTTCAACGCGATCCGCTCGATCGCGTCGGACACCGCCCGTTACACGATGGTCGAATACCAGAAGGACGACAAGCTGAGCGCCAGCCAGGTCGAGAGCAAAGCGATCGCGATCGCCTCGAATACGCCTTACACGCTCAATGCCGCGAATTTCGATGCTGATGTCACCACGCCCGCGACGGACATCACGGGAATGATCAAGGTCCAGCTCGACATCACGTACACGCCGCCCAATCCGCTCAAGTTCGCGGGGATCAACGGCCTGACGATGACGACGCGGAAATACTTCTACGTTTCGGCCACCTGAGCCGAATGCGGGCACTCAACTCGCCCGATTCTTAATCGATTAACCAGCATCGTTAGCCGTGCCGTTACGGCTCGGCCGTAGGCTGCCGGCCATGCCGGACGACCGTCGACCCCAGATGCGGACATTCGCGCGATTGCTCGCGCGGCTCGCGCGCGACCGCGCGGGCAACACGCTGATGCTGATCGCCGCGGCGATCCTGCCGATCATGGCGATGGTCGGCGGCGGGGTCGACATGGGCCGCAGCTACCTTTCGCAGAACCGCCTCCAGCAGGCCTGCGACGCCGGGGTGCTCGCCGCGCGCAAGAAGCTCGGATCCCAGGTCGTCGCCAACGGAAACGTTCCGGGCGACGTTGCGGCGACGGGCAACCGGTTCTTCAACCTCAATTTCCGCGACGGCGCCTATGGCTCCGCCAACCGTCAGTTCGCGATGGCGATCGAAGCGAACTACGCGATCAGCGGCCGGGCATCGATCGATCTGCCGACCGCGATCATGGGCATTTTCGGCTACGACAACATGGCGATCGCGGTCCAATGCCAGGCGCGGCTCAATTTCGGCAACACCGACGTGATGATGGTGCTCGATACCACCGGATCGATGCGCGACACCAATCCCGGCGATAGCGACCCAAAAATCGACGTGCTGCGACGGGTGGTCAAATCGTTCGCGACCCAGCTCGAGGGCAGCAAAAGCCCGGGCACCCGAATCCGCTATGGGTTCGTGCCCTATTCGACCAACGTCAACGTCGGCGGCCTGCTCAAGGACGATTGGGTGGTCGATCGGTGGAGCTATCAATCACGCGTCCAGACCGGAACCAAACCATCGACCGGCACCCGCACCGATCGCATCAACGTGCGGTGCACCGCCAACTGCAGCGCGCCGAGCTCACGGGTGTCGACTTACACCGCGACGTACCATCCCCCGGCAGCCGAAACCGGGGGCGCCTATTACAGTTGCGACACCTCTCCGCCCAGAAGCACCGGCGGCACGCGATACACGCTCGTCTCTACCACCAACGAGCCTTACGTCGGCCCTCCTGCCGGGACTAAGCAGACCAAGCACTATCGGGCCGTCACTGCCGGCTCCTATTACTGGATCAGCCTCAACGGGACGACGTGCGAAGTCTGGCGGGTGGACTATTCGAACTACACGCAGGAATTCGATGATGTCACCACACCGAGCACTTCGGATCTCCCGATCTACACGTACCTGCCGATCGAGCGCGACGTCACCAACTGGCGCGCCGAAACCAGCGGCTGCATGGAGGAGCGCGGAACCTACGAAATCCGCGACTACAACAACGTCGATCTTTCGCGCGCGCTCGACCTCGATATCGACACCGTGCCCACGCCGGGCAATCCGGCAACCCAATGGCGCCCGATGTATACTTCCGCGGTTTTCGAGCGGAAGATCAAATGGGACGGTTCCGGCAATTTCGACCCGAAGCCGGTCGTCACCGATGACGACTACATTCAGCCCGCGCCCTGGGGCCTGACCGCATGCCCAGCCGCCGCGCGCAAGCTCGCGGAAATGAGCGCATCGCAAGTCGGCGCTTATGTCGATACGCTGCAACCAGCGGGCAGCACTTACCACGACATCGGCATGATTTGGGGCGGACGACTGCTCTCGCCGACCGGAATCTTCGCCGACGAAAACGCCGACGTCGGCGCGCAGCCGACCAGCCGCAACCTGATCTTTCTGACCGACGGATTGACCGCCCCGCTCGATCTTTCCTACGGCACGTACGGCGTCGAGCCGCTCGACCAGCGGCGCTGGACGCAAAAGTCCAAGATCAGCCTGACCCAGCTCGTCGAAAACCGGTTCACCGTTGCGTGCAGCGAGGTCAAGAAACGCAACATCACCGTCTGGGTGATCGGCTTCGGCACTTCGCTCAATTCGGTGCTCACCCAGTGCGCGGGAAGCGGGCATTTTTACGAAGCGACCGATGCCGCCCAGCTCAATGACGTGTTCAGCAAAATCGCGGCCCAGCTCGGCGATCTGCGGGTGTCGAAATGACGCTCGTCGCCGATCTCGGCCAGCTCAAACGCGATACCCACGGCGTAACCATCGTCGAGTTCGGGATGTGCGCTCCGGTCCTGCTGATGGCGATGATGGGCGTGTTCGACCTTGGCTACAACATGTACACCAGCGCAATGCTGCAGGGCGCGGTCCAGCAAGCTGCGCGCGGATCGACGATCGAGGGCGCGGCGATCAACCAGGCGACGCTCGACCGGAACGTCACCACCGCGGTCCACGCAGTCGCGCCCCAGGCCGCGCTGACTTTCGAGCGCCGGTTCTACACCAGCTTCTCCGACGTCAGCCGCGCGGAGGATTTCACCGATCTCGACGGCGATGGCGCCTGCGACAACGGGGAACCGTTCGAAGACGCCAACGCCAACGCGCGGTGGGACGCCGATCGCGGCACCGTCGGCGTCGGCGGCGCGCGCGACGCGGTGCTCTACGTCGTCACCATCACTTATCCGCGCGCGTTCCCGGTCGCGGGGCTAATCCCCGGCCAGACCAACAATTTTACGATGGAAAGCAAGACCGTGCTCCGCAATCAGCCGTTTGCCGCGCAAGCGATCCGGGCCGCCACGACGGGAAATTGCACATGAACCTTTTCGCCCGGCTTCGCGACAACACTTCCGGGGTGGCGATGGTCGAGATGGCGCTCGGCCTGCCGCTGCTGCTCAGCGCCGGGCTGTGGGGGACCGAGACCGCCAACTTCGCGGTAACCAACATGCGCGTCGCCCAGCTGACGTCGCAGCTCGCCGACAACGCCTCGCGGATCGGCGACACTTCGACGCTCGAGGATCGCAAAATTTACGAAAGCGACATCAACGACCTGATTTACGGCGCGCAGATCCAGGGCGGCAAGAGCCTCGACCTCTTCGAGCGCGGGCGCGTGATCATCAGCAGCCTCGAAGTCGACGAGGCTTCGAGCAACCAATACATTCACTGGCAACGCTGCCGCGGCGCCAAGCGCGTAGCCTCGAGCTACGGCGTCGCCGGCGACGGTTTGAATGGCCGGCTTGCGGGAATGGGTCCCGCAGGCGAAGAAGTGACCGCCGAGCCCGGCGAAGCGGTGATTTTCGTAGAAGTTCAATACGATTACACGCCGCTGGTTTCGACCTATCTGCTGGCAACCTCGCACACGATCACCTCGATCGCCTCGTTCACCGTGCGCGACAGCCGCGACCTCACGCAGATTTACCAGCGCGATCCCGCCCAGCCCGACGACGTCCAGGATTGCAATCTTTACACGGGCGCCCCGGTGGTCACGGGCAGCGGGGTGACCTAGCGGTAGCAGACCTGCCGCGCGGCGGCGGCGATACGCGCCGCGTCGATCAGCGCGATCTTCTCCAGATTGGCCGCATAAGGCAGCGGAACGTCCTCGTCGCAGACGCGCAGCACCGGGGCGTCGAGGTGGTCGAAGCCTTCGGTCATGCAGATCGCGATTATCTCTGAAGCGATCGAGCAGGTCGGCCAGCCTTCTTCGGCGACGATCAGGCGGTTGGTCTTGGCGAGCGAGGTCAGCACCGCCGCCTTGTCGAGCGGGCGCAAGGTCCTCAGATCGATCACTTCGGCCCCGATCCCCTCCCCCGCCAGCGTCTCGGCGGCTTCGAGCGAGAGCCCGACGCCGATCGAATACGTGACGATGGTGACATCGCCGCCCTCGCGCACGGTGCGCGCCTTGCCGATCGGCAGGACGTGGTCGTCAAGTTCGGGCAATTCGAAGGTGCGGCCGTAAACCAGCTCGTTTTCGAGGAACACGACCGGATCGTCGCTGCGGATCGCGGCCTTGAGCAAGCCTTTGGCGTCGGCCGCGTCGTACGGCGCTATCACCACCAGCCCCGGCACGCTCGCGTACCACGGCGCGTAATTCTGGCTGTGCTGCGCGCCGACGCGGCTGGCCGCGCCATTGGGGCCGCGGAATACGACCGGGCAACGCATCTGTCCGCCCGACATGTAATTGGTCTTGGCCGCCGAATTGATGATGTGATCGATTGCCTGCATCGCGAAGTTGAACGTCATGAATTCGACGATCGGCCTGAGCCCGCCCATCGCCGCGCCCGCGCCGACCCCAGCAAACCCGTACTCGGTGATCGGGGTGTCGATCACCCGCTTCGGGCCGAACTCCTCGAGCAGCCCTTGCGTGACTTTATACGCGCCCTGGTATTCGGCGACTTCCTCACCGATCACGAACACCCGGTCGTCGCGGCGCATTTCCTCGGCCATCGCGTCGCGCAGCGCCTCGCGCACGGTCGAGGTTTTCAGGTTGGCGCCGTGGGGCACGTCCGGATCGGACTTCCGCGGCTGCGAGGCGGGCGGAGGGGTTTTGGTCTTACTCTCTTGTTCCCCCGCGAAGGCGGGGGTCTCAGGCGGAGGCGCACTATCGCCGGATGTCCCCGCCTGCGCGGGGACTCGGGCGGCATCGTCGCCCTCCCCCGCAATCGTCGCGATCACGGTGCCGACTTTCACGCCCTCGGTGCCCTCGGCAACCAACAGCTTGCGAATCGTCCCTTCGTCGATCGCTTCGAACTCCATCGTCGCCTTGTCGGTTTCGATTTCGGCGAGAATGTCGCCCGATTTGACCGTGTCGCCTTCCTTGACCAGCCACTTGGCGAGCGTCCCCTCCTCCATCGTCGGGGAGAGCGCGGGCATCTTGAGGTCGATCGCCATCAGTACTGTTCCACCAGCACATCGGTGTAGAGCTCGGCGGGCTCGGGTTCTGGCGAATTCTCCGCGAAGTCAGCGGCTTCGGCGACGATCCCGCGAATTCGCTTGTCGATCTTTTTGATCTTCTCCTCGCTCATGCCGCGCTTGATCAGTTCGGCTTTCGCCGCCTCGATCGAGTCATGCTTGTCGCGCATTTCCTGCACTTCCTCGCGGCTGCGGTACTTGGCCGGATCGGACATCGAGTGCCCGCGATAACGGTAAGTGTTGAGCTCCATCAGCACCGGCCCGCCGCCCCCGCGAACGAATTCGATCGCAAGATTGGCCGCCTGCCGCACCTCGAGCACGTCCATTCCGTTGACGTCCATCCCGGGGATGCGGAACGCGGTGCCGCGGCGGTAGAACTCGGTCTCGGCCGACGAGCGCCTGACCGCGGTGCCCATGGCGTAGCCGTTGTTCTCGATCACGAACACGATCGGCAGCTTCCACAGCGCGGCCATGTTGAAGCTTTCGTAGACCTGGCCCTGGTTCGCCGCGCCGTCGCCGAAGTAGGCCATGCACACCCCGCCGTCCTCGCGATAGCGGTGCGCGAAAGCCAGCCCCGTTCCGAGCGCGACTTGCGCGCCGACGATGCCGTGGCCGCCGTAGAAGTTATGCTCGACGCTGAACATGTGCATCGAGCCGCCCTTGCCTTTGGAAATCCCGGCGGCGCGCCCGGTCAGTTCGGCCATGATGACCTTGGGATCGATCCCGTAAGCGAGCATGTGGCCGTGATCGCGATAGCCGGTGATCACGCTGTCCTTGTTCGCGTCGAGCGCCGACTGGAGCCCGACCGCGACCGCTTCCTGCCCGATGTAGAGGTGGCAGAACCCGCCGACCAAGCCCAGTCCGTATAGTTGTCCGGCCTTTTCCTCGAAGCGGCGGATCAGCACCATCTGCTCGTAAAACGTTTCGAGTTCGGCGTCGCTGGCCGCGTAACGCTTGGCCGCGCCATGCGCCTGCTGGAGACTGCGGAGCGCAAAGTTGTCGTCGCCGGGGGCGGCGGCGGCCGGCTCCTTGGTGCGGGCGGTCCTGGCCAAATCGGTCTTCCTCGTAGCGGATCGTGCGCGCGCTATAGGGCGTCGCCGTCGCGAGGGAAACCGCAGCGCGTGGAATTTGTGTCGCGTGGCCGCGGGCGCACGATCAATGCAGCAGCATCACCATTTCGTCGGGATGGACGACGTTGAGGTTCTTGCGCAGCAGTTCGCCCGCGATATCGGGATCGACGTGGCTCGGGTCGAGCAAGGCGACGCGGTTGCCGAGCTCCGCGCGATCGAGCGTCAGTTGCTGAATTTCCTTGTGGCGTTCGGCCAGTAAGATGTTGTTATCGCTCCATGCGATCAGCCCGCTCGGACCGGCGAGCGAAAGTCCGCCCATCAGCAGCAGGCACATCAGCGCGCCGCCCTGGATGACGCGTTCGCGTCGCATTTTCCGGATACCCCTCACGCGATCACAAGAATCACACTTAACCGCGCGATTCAAGGGTTAATTTTGTCTCGCGTCGCGGTTTCGTGTCAGGCGTAACCTAAAAGACCGAACCCGCGTTCCGGATGCCTCGTGCTCCTCTCAGGGTTGACCGCCGCGACGCGGTTCTGCAATCGGTTTCGTTTGCAACGATCGCGCTTTCGAAAGCACATACATGGCCGACCTGTTCGACAATCCGCTGGGCCTCGACGGCTTCGAATTCATCGAATTCTGCGCGCCCGCGAAAGGCGAGCTCGACGCGGTGTTCACCGCGATGGGGTTCGAGCGGATCGCGCGCCACCGCTCGAAGGATGTCGAGCTGTGGCGTCAGGGCGGGATCAACCTCATCGCCAATTACCAGCCGCGCAGCCCCGCCGCCTACTTCGCGGCCGAGCACGGCCCGTCGGCGTGCGGGATGGGCTGGCGGGTCAAGGACGCGGCCAAAGCCTATGCCGAGGCGATCGCGCGGGGGGCCGAGCCGGTCGATGCCGCGACGGGGCCGATGGAATTGCGCATTCCGGGCATCCGCGGGATCGGCGGCTCGATCATCTACCTGATCGACCGGTATGACGACGGTGACGGTGCGCTTTCGATCTACGATATCGATTTCGTCTACGAACCGGGCGCCGACAAGCAGCCAAAGGGCGCCGGGCTGGAAATCATCGATCACCTCACCCACAACGTCTACGGCGGGCGGATGGCGCATTGGGCGGCGTTCTACGAGCGCGTCGCGGGTTTCCGCGAGATTCGCTTCTTCGACATCAAGGGCGAATATACCGGGCTGACCAGCAAGGCGATGACCGCGCCCGACGGCAAGATCCGCATCCCGCTCAACGAAGAAGGCGCCAGCGGCGGCGGACAGATCGAAGAATATCTGCGCGCCTACAACGGCGAAGGCATCCAGCACATCGCGTTTTCGTGCGCCGATCTGCTCGGCGTGTGGGACCGGCTCAAGGCCTGCGGCACCCCGTTCGCCCCCGCCCCGCCCGCGACTTACTACGAAATGCTCGATGAGCGCCTGCCCGGCCACGGTGAGCCGGCGGAGGAGTTGCAGACGCGCGGCATCCTCCTCGACGGGTCGACCGAGGATGGCGATCCCCGGCTGCTGCTGCAAATCTTCTCGCAGACGATGATCGGCCCGGTGTTTTTCGAATTCATCCAGCGCAAGAAGGATGAAGGCTTCGGCGAAGGCAACTTCACCGCGCTGTTCAAGTCCATGGAGCTCGACCAAATCCGCCGCGGCGCGCTGCAGGTTGAGGGTGCCCAAGACTAGCGCGCCTGCGCCCCGCCCGCTAAGCCGATTTAGGGCGCCCGTAGCTCAGCAGGATAGAGCACCAGATTCCTAATCTGGGGGCCATGGGTTCGAATCCCGTCGGGCGCACCACCGGCTTCAGTTGAGCGCGTCGGGCGGGGTCACCGGAAATGGCAGCGGGGTGATCGCGATGCCCTCGTCTTGAAGCTCCACTGCTTGCGCGGGAGTGGCCTGGCCGTGGATCGTCTCGCGCTCGCGCTCGCCGTAATGCATTGCCCGGCTGGCCTCGGCGAAGCCCTCGCCGACCCAGGTGGAATCGGCAAGCGCCTCGGTTTGCATTGCTGCCAGCGCTTTCACCATCGCTGCAGCTTCGGGCGCGAGCGCCTGGTTGGCCACCGGCACTTTCGCGACGGATGCAAGTTGGTTGCCCTTCTTCCCGACGCGCGGCGCCATCGGCGCCTTGGCGATGTCGGTGCCGCCGCACTGAGGACAGGATACCAAGCCTTGCCGCTGCTGCGCGTCAAAGTCGCCGGAGCTGGAGAACCAGCCCTCGAATCGATGCTGGCCCGCTCGGCATTCGAGATCGAAGACAATCACAGGGTTACCGCCGGAATGTCGCGGCGGTTGGCGAGGCTGGGTACTTGGGCGCGAACCGCCGCGATCCGCTCCGGATCGATCTCGGCGAAGGCCAGTCCCGCCGCTTCGCCGCCCATGTCGAGCACGACCTCACCCCAAGGATCGATGACCAAGCTATGCCCGTACGTCCGCCTTCCGTCCTCATGCTCGCCGACTTGCGCCGCGGCGACGACAAAAGCGGTCGCTTCGATCGCGCGGGCGCGCTGGAGGACGTGCCAATGCGCTTTGCCGGTGGGTACGGTGAAGGCAGCGGGAATCGCGATAACGTCGCATCTGGCTTGGCCCAGAGCTTCGAACAGCGCGGGGAAGCGGATATCGTAGCACACGGTCAGACCGAGGCGCCCGACCGGGGTTTCGGCGACCGCCAATGCTTCGCCCGGCGCATAACCATTGCTTTCGCGCCAGCTTTCGCCGCCTGCAAGATCGACGTCGAACATGTGGATCTTGTCGTAACGCGCCGCGATTCCGCCATCCGCGCCGATCAGCAACGAGCGGTTGGCGAGCCGCCCGTCCTCGCGCCGCACCGCCAGCGAGCCCAGCGCCACCCACACGCCGGTGCGCGCAGCCGCATCGCGCACCGCGGCCAGCAGCGGCGTTTCGGCTTCGGAGAAAATATTCGCGGCGGCGCGCGCGCGGTCGCGGTCGAGCAGTCCCGACGTTTCGGGGGTGAACAGCATCGCCGCCCCGCCCTCGCTTGTTTCGCGGACGGCCTGAACGAGCACTGCGGCGTTGCGCGCGGGATCGATCCCCGCGGTCATCTGGAGCACCGCGATTTTCGTCATTGCGCCAAAACTCAGGCGGCGAGCAGCGCGTCGAGCTTGCCCGCGCCATCGAGCGCGTGGAGATCGTCGCAGCCGCCCACGGGTTTGCCGCCGACTAGCACTTGCGGGACGGTCCAGGCACCGGGCACGCGGCTCTGCATTTCGGCGCGCCGGGGTCCGCCCATGGTGATGTCATGTTCCTCGTAAACGATGCCTTTGCGGTCGAGCAGCGCTTTGGCGCGCACGCAATAAGGGCAGCCCCACTTGGTGTAGATTTCGACCTTGGGCGCGGCCATCGCATGCTCCTTGAAACCGCCTCGTGCTAACATACATGAGCGATGCTGTCACCGCTCCGTCAGGAGAATGACAACGCGGAGCGCCGGTTCCCGGGCTCCACTCGACGGAAAATTGCTCAACGCGAGGATTTTGCCATGAACCGTTTCGATTTCACTCCCTATCGCCGCACCATGGTCGGCTTCGACCGATTGTTCGATCTACTCGAGAATTCGCGCGCGCAGAGCGGCGACAACTATCCCCCCTTCAACATCGAGCGCAAACGCGACGACGCCTACCGGATCACGCTGGCGGTCGCCGGGTTCAAGCCCGCCGATATCGAGATCACCGCGCAGCAGAATCTGCTGGTGGTCAGCGGGCGCAAGGGCGACGAGGTCCCCGCCGGTCAGTATCTCCATGTCGGGATCGCGCAGCGCGGGTTCGAGCGCCGCTTCGAGCTCGCCGATTACGTCCGGGTCGAAAGCGCCAACCTCGAGGACGGAATGCTGGCGATCGATCTCATCCGCGAAGTGCCCGAGGCGATGAAACCCAAGAGGATAGCGATCGGCTCGCAGAAGACGCTGGCGGTGGTTCCGTCCGCCGAGGAGAACAGCGCCGCGGCTTGATCCGAATAGCCTGAAGTAAGAGGGCGAGGCCTTGCGACCTCGCCCTCTGCGACGTTTTCACGCCGCCAAGTCGGTTCCTGAACGTCCGGGTCGCAAGAGACGGTCAGGGGCCGACGAGTTGGTTTGCGCTACGCGAGCGCGGTCCGGCGCGCGGCTATGGTCATCGGCATGCGCTGCCCGCCTGATGCATCGTTCGAACTCCGGTGCGACCCGGGGCCGAAAAAATTGCCGCCGTTCGGCTGGCTTTGGGTGGCTAAATGCCACCAAACGCGCAAAATCAAGCACAATTCAATACGCGCGGGAGCCGTTTCGGGCAAATGTCTGTCGTGTAACGGGAAACTTGTGGCGCGATATCGCGCTTAGACGAGCCGCGCCTGCTGCAACGCCGCGCCGATGACCCCGGCGACCCGGGGGTGCGTCTCGCACGGCCGGCTCTTGAGCTCGGGATGGAATTGCACCCCGACGAACCACGGATGATCGGGGCGCTCGACGATCTCGGGCAGCAGACCGTCGGGCGACATCCCCGAAAACACCAGCCCGCCCTTCTCCAGCGGTTCGCGATAGGCGCCGTTGACCTCGTAGCGGTGACGGTGGCGCTCGGAGATCGTGGTCGCCCCGCCGTAGATCGCCGAAACATGGCTGTTGCCCGATAGCCGCGCCTCGTAAGCGCCGAGCCGCATCGTCCCGCCCATCTCGGCATCCGCGCCGCGCTGTTGAAGGCCCTCGGCGCTCATCCATTCGGTGATGATCCCGACCACCGGCTCGCTGGTTTCGCCGAACTCGGTCGAGCTCGCGTCGGCGATTCCGGCGGTGTTGCGCGCGCCTTCGATGCACGCCATCTGCATCCCCAAGCAGATCCCGAAGAACGGAACCTTGCGCTCGCGGGCAAAACGGACGCTGGCGATCTTGCCTTCCGAACCGCGCACCCCGAACCCGCCGGGAACGAGAATCCCGTGCATCGGCTCGAGCCGTGCGGCGACGTCGTGATCGTCGCCCTCGAACAGTTCGGCGTCGATCCAGCGGACGTTGACTTTGACCCGGTTGGCCATCCCGCCGTGGACCAGCGCTTCGTTGAGCGACTTGTAGGCATCGGGCAGCCCGACATACTTGCCGACCACGCCGATCGTCACTTCACCCTCGGGATTATGGTGGCGATCGACGATGTCGTCCCACCGCGCCAGATCGGGCTGGGGGCTGTCGAGCCCGAAGTGCTTCAGAACCTGCGCGTCGAGCCCCTCGGCGTGATATTGCAGCGGCACCGAATAGATCGAGGCGGCGTCGAGCGCGGGGATCACGGCTTCTTTGGCGACGTTGCAGAACAGCGCGATCTTGGCGCGCTCGCCGTCGGGCAACGGCTTCTCGCAGCGGCACAAAAGGATGTCGGGTTGTACGCCGAGGCCGGTCAATTCGCGAACCGAGTGCTGCGTCGGCTTGGTCTTCAATTCGCCCGCGGCGGCGATGTACGGGACGAGCGTGACGTGGACGAAACACGTCGTCTCGCGCCCCATCTCGTTGCGCAACTGGCGCAGCGCTTCGATGAACGGCAGGCTCTCGATATCGCCCACGGTGCCGCCGATCTCGCACAGCACGAAGTCGAGGTCGTCGGTCTCGGTCCGCGCGAACTCCTTGATCGCGTCGGTGACGTGGGGGATCACCTGGACGGTCGCGCCGAGATAGTCGCCGCGGCGTTCCTTGGCGATGATGTCGCGATAAATGCGCCCCGAGGTGATGTTGTCGGCCTGGCGCGCCGAAACCCCGGTGAAGCGCTCGTAGTGGCCAAGGTCGAGGTCGGTTTCGGCCCCGTCGTCGGTCACGTAGACCTCGCCGTGCTGATACGGGCTCATCGTCCCGGGATCGACATTGAGATAAGGATCGAACTTGCGGATGCGGACGCGAAAACCGCGCGCCTGAAGCAACGCCGCGAGGCTTGCCGCCATCAATCCTTTGCCGAGCGAAGACACCACGCCGCCGGTTATAAAAATGTACCGCGCCATGGGAGTTGCGCCTTACCCCCATCGAGGGCGCGGGAGCAAGCTACGTCGCGCGCCGTGTCCACAGCGCCCGATTGACTTGCCTACTGCTTGGTCGCGCCCGACAGCGGATCGGCGGGAGCGCTGCCCGAGGGGGCCGGGCTCGCCGGCAAGGCCGGCTGGGGTTGAGCCGCACCCGACAGCGGGTCGAAAGTCGCCGGCGCCGAAGTCGGCCCCGGCTGGGCGGTGCGCTGGAGCGAGGTATCGATCGTCCGTCCCGATCCCGCACCCGCGGCGAGCGCGGCCAGGAGGATGCTCAGGATGACGAACATGGTCGCCAGGATCGTGGTGGTGCGGGTCAGGAAATCGGCTGCACCGCGCGCCGACATCAGCCCGGCGGGGCTGCCGCCCACACCCAGCCCGCCGCCTTCGGAGCGCTGCATCAGGATTACCGCGATCAGCGAAAAGGCGACGATCGCTTGGATGACGGTCAGGAAGATGATCAGCGACATGGCTAGTTTTCTCGAGGGATTGGCGTTGGCGCGCATCTAGGCGCGGCGGCGCGGCGGCGCAAGCGGGAGGCGGGCTATTCGTCCGAGGGCGCGGCGGCGGCGAGCACGATCGCCAAAAAACTCTCGGCCGACAGGCTCGCCCCGCCGACCAGCGCCCCACCGACTTCGGCGACGCCGAGCAATTCCGCGGCGTTGGCGGGATTGACCGAGCCGCCGTAAAGGATCGCAATGTCCGCCCCGGCATCGCCAAAGCGATCAACCAGTCGGGCGCGGATCGCACCGTGCATCGCTGCTACATCGGCAATCGACGGCACGCGGCCGGTGCCGATCGCCCACACCGGCTCGTAGGCGACGGTAACGATCGCTGCTGTCTCGAGCGTCTCGGGGAGCGATCCGTCGATCTGCGCGGCAACCACGCTTTCGGCGTCACCCGCGTCGCGCTGGGCTTCGGTTTCGCCGACGCAGACGATCGCCTCGAGCCCCGCGGCGAGCACCGCCTCGGCTTTGGCGCGAACCTGAGCGTCGCTTTCGCCGTGGAGCGCGCGCCGCTCGCTGTGCCCCACCATAACGAACCCGGCCCCGGCGTCGGCGAGCATCGGCGCGGCGATGTCGCCGGTGAAGGCGCCGCTCGGCTCGGCGCGGCAATCCTGCGCGCCGACCGCGATTTCCTGCACCGCTTCGACCATCGCCGCGATCAGTGTGAACGGCGGGGCGATGCCCACGCGCACGCCGGGCTGGCGCGCCGCGCCGCGATCGATCGATCGCGCGTCGGCGAGCATCGCGCGCGTTCCGTTCATCTTCCAGTTGCCGATAATCGCGGGGCGCTGCGCCATGACTTGTCCCTGTTGGATGCGGCCCGACCCGGTAGCCGCTGCGCGCGGGCTGCTAGGCGAGCGGGCGCGCGCTTGTCAAAGCCCTTTGCGGGCGCCGGCCACGCAACGCCGCTCGCGCGGGCATTGCGGCGGGCCGGTTTGATGCCTAAAGCCCCGCCGCAGCGGCAGCCTCCCCGGTTGCCAAGGGCTCGTCTGGCACAGGTTCGGCATGATCCAGTTTTTCCGCAAGTTGATGTACTCCAAATTCGGCGTCGGGGTGACCCTGACGTTCCTCGTGCTGCTCGGGCTGGCGTTCGCCGCGGGCGACGTCACCGGGTTCGGCGGACTGGGCGGGATCGGCGGCGACGACAGGGTCGCGGCAGTTGGGGGGAAAAAGATCAGCGATGCCGAGTTCAGCCAGGCGATCACCAGCCAGGTCGAACAGGCGCGCCAGAAGGACCCGCAGATCACCGCCAAGTCGTTCATCGCCTCGGGCGCGCTCGAGCCGCTGCTGGCCGACATGATCGACCGCCTCGCCGTGCTCGTCTGGGGCGAGAAGCACGGACTCGCGCCGTCGCAACGGCTGATCGACAGCGAGATCGCCAAGATTCCCGCGTTCCGCGGCGCCGACGGATCGTTCGACGAAAAGCTCTACAAGCAGACGATCCAGCAGCGTGGCTTCAACGACGCCCAGGTCCGCCAGGACATCGCCCAGTCGCTCGCCCAGCGGGTGATGCTCGCGCCCGCGGAAATCGCCGCGCTGATGCCGCCGGCCGCGGTCATGCGCTACGCCGGGGTCATCACCGAGCGGCGCCGCGGCGCGATCGCGCTGCTGCCTTCGGCCGCGTTCGCGCCCGCGGGTCCACCGACCGATGCCGAGATCGGAGCTTACTACAACGCGCACAAAGGCGACTACGTGCGCCCCGAACGCCGGACGATCCGCTTCGCCACATTCACCGACGCCGCATTGAAGTCGGTCCCAGCGCCAACCGGGGCTGAGATCGCCACCGCCTACAACAACGCCAAGGAGCGCTTCGCGGCGAGCGAGACGCACAATATCGCGCAGCTCATCCTGCCGACCGAGGCCGCCGCGCGCGCGGTTCTGGCCGAGGTCGCCGCCGGCAAATCGCTCGAAGCCGCGGCGGCCGACAAAGGGCTGAGCGTCGCCAGGATCGCGGTCACCAGCAAGGATCAACTTTCGGGCCAGACCTCGGCGGCGGTGGCCGATGCGACGTTCGCCGCGCCCCCGCACAAGGTCGTCGGCCCGGCCAGGAGCCCGCTTGGGTGGCACCTGATGCGGGTCGATGCAGTGGTCGGGAAACCGGGCAAGACGCTCGATCAAGCACGGCCGGAAATCGTCGAGGCGCTGGGGACGATCAAGCGCCGCGCCGCGCTGACCGACTTTGCCCAGCGGATCGAGGACGAATTCGACAAAGGCGCCAGCCTCGCCGAGGTTGCCAAGGAACTCGGGCTTACGGTGACCGCAACCGCGCCGCTCACCGCCGACGGGCAGGTTTACGGAGCGCCGGGTCAAACCGCGCCGGCGCAGCTCGCCAAAGTCATCCCGACCGCGTTCTCGATGGAGAACGAGGGCCAGCCGCAGCTTGCGGAAATCGAGACCGGCAAGACCTTCGTGCTGTTCGATGTCGGCGGGATCGTACGCGCAGCGCCCGCCCCGCTGGGCGACATTCGCGCACAGGTCGCCTCCGATCTGGCGCTGTCCAAGGGCGCGGTCGCCGCACACGCCGCCGCGCAGCGGATCGAGGCGGCGATCAAGCGCGGGCAGGATGTGGGCGCGGCGATGGCCGCGCTCGGCGTTACGCTACCCCCGGTCGATCGCGTCGATACCGGGCGTGAACAGCTGCAGGCGATGCGGGATGTGGCGCCGCCGCTGCAGGTGCTGTTCGCGATGGCGCAGGGCAAAGTCCGCATCGTCGGCGCGCCGCGCAATCGCGGGTGGTACGTGATCAAGGTCGATCAGATCGTGCCCGGAACGGTCGCGGCGAACGACCCGCGGTTGGCCGCACTCAAGCAGCAGCTCGGCGAACTCGCCGCGCACGAGTACGGCGATCAGCTGTCGGCGGCGATGCGCGCCGAGGTCGGGG
>JBBRER010000034.1:0-18295 GCA_038202745.1 Sphingomonadales bacterium | reverse complement strand
CGCGGGGCGGCGGCCACGATCAGTAGGCGGAGCCCGTCTTGACCTTGCGGTACGGCACGAAATCGCCGAGCGCGAGGAATCCGGTCTGGAAGCCCGCGTTGCGATCGACCGTGCGGACGATGTCGAGCCGGCACAGCTCGCTGGTGAAGCTGTGAGTCACCAGGATGTCGTCGTCGTCGAGATCCTGCGCGTTGCGCGGGATATTGACCCAAATCGTGTTGCCGCGACCGAACACCAGCGCGGTCTTGTCGAGCAAGGTCATGTCGCGGGTGTCGAACGAGCTGATGCAGCTGGTCGGGCGGCCCGCTTCGCGTCCGGCGAGCAGCTTGTCGAGCCGCTGTTCGGGGCTGAGGCGTTCGCGCGCCTGCAACGCCGGCCCGGTGGCCAGTACGGCGGTCGCGGCGAGAATGAGGGCGATCTTACGCATGATCCGACTCCTTGTCCGGCCTCCATACACCAAACGACTGAACCGCGCCTGAAGTTTCGTGGCTACCCCTAGCCGGTGCCGCCCACGGTCAGTCCTTCGACCAGCAGCGTCGGTTGCCCCACCCCCGCGGGCACGCTCTGGCCGTTCTTGCCGCAGATCCCGACGCCTTCGTCGAGCGCCAGATCGTTTCCGATTCCGGTCACGCGGGTCAGCACGCTCGGCCCGTCGCCGATCAGCGTCGCGCCCTTGATGGCTGCGCCCAGCTTGCCGTTCTTGACCAGATACGCCTCGGTGCAGCCGAACACGAACTTGCCGTTGGTGATGTCGACCTGCCCGCCGCCGAAGCTTTTGGCGAAAATCCCGTTCTCGATCCGGCTCAGCAACTCGGCCGGATCGTCGCTGCCGCTGCGCATGAAGGTATTGGTCATCCGCGGCATCGGCGCGTGGGCATACGATTCGCGGCGGCCGTTGCCGGTGGGCGCCACGCCCATCAGGCGGGCGTTGAGCCGGTCCTGAATATAACCTTTGAGGATGCCGTCCTCGATCAGCACGTTTTCTTGGCTAGGCGTGCCCTCGTCGTCGATGCTGAGCGACCCGCGCCGGTCATGAAGCGAGCCGTCGTCGATCACCGTCACGCCCGGCGCGCCGACGCGCTCGCCGATCCGGCCCGAGAACGCGCTCGTCCCCTTGCGGTTGAAATCGCCTTCGAGGCCGTGGCCGACCGCCTCGTGGAGCAGCACCCCCGGCCAGCCGGGACCGAGCAGCACGGTCATCTCGCCCGCGGGCGCGGCGACGCTGCCCAAGTTGACCAGCGCCTGCGCCAGCGCCTCGTCGATCGCGCGGTTCCACTGCGCCGGATCGAACAGCCGGTCGTAAAGGTAGCGCCCGCCCATCCCGAAGTTGCCCGTCTCGCGCCGCCCGCCGGCCTCGGCGACGATCCCGACATTCAATCGCACCAACGGGCGCACGTCGGTCGCAATGAATCCGTCGGGGCGCACGATCTCGACCACCGACCACGACGCCGAAAGGCTGCACGATACCTGCGCGACGCGCGGATCGCGCGCGCGCGCGGCGGCGTCGATCGTCTCGAGCAGCTCGACCTTCGCGGCGAATGGCACCGCGTCGAGCGGCGAAGCATCGGTGTAGAGGTGCCGGTTGGTCGCGCGCGGCGGGGCGCTGAGCGGCGTCTCGGTCGGATCGAGCAACGCCAGCGTCTCGCCCGCGCGGCGGATCGAGGCCGCGCTGATCTCGTTGGCATGCGCGAACCCGGTCATCTCCCCCGAAACGCCGCGCAACCCGAAACCCGCGTCGCGCGAATAGTCCGCGGTCTTGAGCCGCCCATCGTCGAACGCGAATGTCTCGGCGGCGATGAACTGCATGTATAGCTCGCCGTCGTCGCACTTGCTCAGCGTTTCGCGCGCCAGTGCCTGCGCCTCGGCGGGATCGATCTGGCGGTAGAGGAGCGAGCGGGGGTCGGTGATGGTCATGGCGGGGATATAGGGCCGCGGCAGGAACTGCGCCATATGCGCGCGGCGGATAACACCCCATTGCGGACGTTCGACGGGGCTGACAATGTCATCGAATGGATACGCAACTTGCATATGCGATGATCTATGCGGCGGTCGAGGGGCACTCACGTAGGCGCTTGGTCGATCGTCGTTTTGACGATCAGCATTTCGGCAACTTTTTCGTCGCTTTCGTGGAAGACGGCCACGAGCGATGCGTCGTAAATGACCGTGGCTTTGTCTTTGTCACTGGCGACTTGCACGGAACGGGAGATGCGATCGCGACCGTTCCTTCACTCTACGATGTCGAAGTGGATACCGTTCTGGCGAAGCTGGGTCTTTAGGTCCGCTTTCCGCCAAAGCAGACGCTTCGCACGATAACTCAAGCAATACGCGCGGCGCGGGTTCCCGATTAGCGGCGACTTCGACCCGCAATATATCTAATAAAGCAAGCGCTTGCATTCCCGGCAGGGTGCGGCATTCTTGTGGAGCCAGTATGCGTTGGGGGATTAAGATGGTCAGGGGGTCAATTCGAGCCTTGGTCGCACTTGCGGTGGCGGCCGCTCCGGTTGCAGCGCGGGCCGAATGGGCGCGCTACGAAGCCCCGCATTTCATCCTCTATTCGGAAAGTTCGCCCAAAGCAGTCGAAGTGCTCGCCAGCCGGCTCGAGAAGATGGATGCGTTGATGCATCTGGCCACCGGTCATCCCGACGATGGCGACATCGTGAAGGTCCGCATTTACGAGGTCCACGACAACAACGATGTCGCCGCCGCGCTCGGCCTCACCGACAGCGGCGTCGCCGGCTTCTATTCCAACAACAGCCTCGGCCCGTTCGCGGTGACCCCGCGCAAGACCGACTTCGGCGATGTCGATTTTACCCCCGAGCTCGTCCTCCACCACGAGTACGCGCACCATTTCATGCTGCAATATTTCCCGGGCGTGTATCCGACCTGGTACGTCGAGGGGTTTGCCGAACTGATCGGATCGAGCAAGATTCTGCCCGACGGCCGCGTCGGATACGGAATGCCGGCCAAGCACCGGGGCCACGACATCGTCGCCAACTGGGTCACGGTTCAGGAAATCCTGCTCAAGCCCGCCGAAAAGCTGGATTTCGACACATACGCCCAAGGCTGGGCGCTGACCCATTTCCTGACCTTCTCGAAAACCCGCTCGCCGCAGCTTCGCCGCTATTTGAAGGCGCTTGCCGCGGGCAAAAGTCAGTCCGAGGCAGCGGCCGCGTTCGGCGATCTTGGCGACCTGAACAAGGAAGCCCGGCGCTATGCGGGCGCGGGGACGTTCGAATATAAACCGGTAAATGTCGCTGTGCACGAGCCTGTGATCACGAGCCGCTCGCCGATCGGCGCAGGGGAGGCCGCGCTCATTCCCGAGACCATCGCCTTCGCCGACGACGATCTTGGCACTTATCGCAAGGCCGGAGCGCGCAACGAGGAGCAGCGCCGCCGCGCCGCCAACCTCGCCCGGATCCGTGAAAAAGCGGCGCGATTTGCCAACGATCCTTTCGCGCTACGCCTGCTTGCCGAAAGTGAAGCCGCCGGGGGTCATTATCGCGAAGCCGAGGCCGCGGCCGACCGGCTCTTGGCGATTGCACCGAATGATAGCAATGGGATGGCGCGCAAGTCGCTGTCGATGTCACAGCGCGCGGGCAGCGCGACCGGCCCCGCGCGGACCGCGCTTGGGGCTGAGGCGCGCCAGCTTGCGATCCGCGCCAATCACATCGATGGCGCAGCGCCGCTGCCGGTGGTCGCTTACTACGAAAGCTTCCATCAAATCGGTGCGCCGGTCCCGCCTGCGGCGGTTGAAGGCCTTGCCGCGATTCTCGTGCTCAGACCTTACGACGACAAGGTCCGGTTGATGCTGGCGGACGCCTATGCCGATCAACATCGCTATGCCGAGGCGATCGCCACGATCATGGCCATCGCCAACAGTCCACACGATTCACCCCAACGCACGGCCGCTCGGGAGAAGCTGGCAAAGCTGAGGGCGGCAGCCTGATTAAACCCCCATCAGACGCGGCACTGTTGCGTGCCACCACGGCGTATTCCACAACCCGTGGACCGCCAGCGCGAACACCGCATTGACGCCGAGCCAGATCATATATGCCGGGTGGACCGAGCGGTTGCGCACCACGTCCCACACGAACATCGGCGACACCGCCAACAGCGTGTAAAGATCGGTTGCCATCGGGCTGACCGGTAGCGTGGTCGGCAGCCACGCGATCCGGTCTATCCCGGCCGGCAGGGCCATGACCGTGGCAAGGATCATCATTCGCTTGTGGAGTCCGGCGTTCGATCCGCGCGCGCGCAAGCCGATCAACAGGAACAGCGGAAACAGGACGCCGATCCGCAGTTGGATCAGCGTGATGTTGTCGCGCATGAGTACGACCTGATGGAGCTTCTCGCGCGCCGCGGGCGGAGCAGCTTGCGCGGCGTTCCACATCTGGTGGTACATCGTTGGGGCGAGCACGAACCCAACTACCACCAGCGCCGCGGCTACCCCGAAAGCGGCAATCCCAAGCTGCTGGTGCATCTGGCGCCGGCCCGTCGCCATCAGCGTGGTCTGCGTCAGCAGCAGCAGCAGAAAGGTGCCCATGAGCGCCGCGTGCATGTGCAGGACGATTGGGAATGGCGGACGTTCGCCTGCCTGGACCGCGGCGATCTTGGTCAGCGAATCCGGAATAAACCCTGCAAGCGCGATCACGATGAAGCTTGCCGCGGTGAAAACGTAGATCCACCGATCGATCGCGCCAGCGCGCGGCGTCCCCGAAAGTTGATCCGAACGCTGGCTCTCGCCGGGAAGTGGCTGTGCTAAACTGGCCAAAGCGTATCCCCTCGCGTGGCGACCCGGCGGCTGGGTAACACTCTCTCTGGCTAAAGTGAAATCGGGACGGCATCGGCCTTACGCGACCGAGCCGTCCCCCGGCGCGGGTAGCTCACCCGGCTCGATCTCGCGCGTGCCGGGCTCGACGTGCGGGCCGCCCGCGAGCACGAAGCGCCGATCGCAGTAGCCGCAATCGACGTAGCCTTTCTCGTCGATCTCGAGCCAGACGCGCGGGTGGCCGAGCGCGGCGGGCTTGTAGGCCGCGCCGCCGCGGATGTCGCTCGCGCCGTCGCAAGCGACGCGGCGGGTTTTGGCGCTGACGATTTCGGGGACGAACTGACTCATTGCCGCCGCCGTTAGCAGCACAAGCGCGCCGTTTCCAGCGGGGCTTTACGCCGCGCCGCTCCTGCCGCAAGGACGCGGGCCTATGACCGGCCCCGCGATCTCGATCCGCAATCTCGTCAAGCGCTATGCCCCCGCGGGCCGTCGTCAGGGCGGGCATGAGGGCAAGCTGGCGCTCGACGATGTCAGCTTCGACGTGCCGCAAGGGCAGATTTTCGGGCTGCTCGGACCCAACGGCGCGGGCAAGTCGACGCTGATCAACACGCTCGCGGGGCTGGTGCTCAAGACCTCGGGCGAGATCGACGTGTGGGGCTTCGATCTCGACGCCGACTTGCGCAACGCCAAGCGCTCGATCGGGATCGTCCCGCAGGAAATCGTGTTCGATCCGTTCTTCACCCCGTTCGAAGTGCTCGAAAACCAGGCCGGGCTCTATGGTGTGCCCAAGGCGGCGCGCAAATCGCTGGAGCTGCTGCGCCAGGTCCACCTCGCCGACAAGGCCGACGCCTATGCGCGCACGCTGTCGGGCGGGATGAAGCGGCGGCTGCTGATTTCCAAGGCGATGGTCCACTCGCCGCCGGTGCTGGTGCTCGACGAGCCGACCGCGGGGGTCGATGTCGAGCTGCGCCGCCAGCTGTGGGAGCTGGTCGGCGAGCTTAATCAGGCCGGGGTGACGGTGGTGCTGACCACGCACTACCTCGAGGAGGCCGAGCAACTGTGCGACCGCATCGCGATCATCAACCACGGCCGCCTGATCGCCGACAAGCCGACCCGCGAGCTGGTCGAGATGGCGCGCGAAAAGATCGTCGCGCTGACTTTCGCGGACGATGTGACCGCCCCGCCCTCGCACCCCGCGTTCCTCAAGGCGGAGAAGACCGCCGAGCGCACGGTCGAGATCACTTACGACAAGGACCGCACCAACGCCGGCGAAGTCATGTCGCTGATCCAGGGCCAAGGCTTCGAGATCGTCGACGTGACGACGCGCGAGGCCGACCTCGAGGACGTATTCGTGACGCTGACGAGCGGGGCGGGGTGAGCGGTTTGGCTCGGCCATCCTCCAAGGAGCTGGCGGGGATGACGGCAAACGAGCGGTTCTTTGCGCTGGGTAGACTAGACGAATATAGCGAAGCGCGCGCCAAGGGCGATCGCGCGACTATGATCGAAATCTATCGCGATGCCGAGATTGCTGACCCCGAGAAATGCGTCGATCGGATACTGGCGCACATCGATCGCACGGGCGCTTGACCACCGAAGTGCTCGTCGTCGGATCGGGCGCGGCGGGGCTTACCGCGGCGCTGGCGCTGGCCGACAAGGTCAAAGTCACCGTCCTCGCCAAAGGCTCGCTCACCGGCGGGTCGACCGCGTGGGCGCAAGGCGGGATCGCGGCGGTGCTGGACGCCGGCGATACCTTCGAGAACCACATCCGCGATACGATGATCGCGGGGGCGGGGCTCAACCGGCGCGAGACGGTAGAATTCGTGATCGAGCAGGCCCCGCGCGCGATTCAACGGCTGATCGAGCTCGGCGTGCCCTTCAACGCCGAAGGAGCAGACCTCCACCTCACCCGGGAAGGCGGGCATTCGCACCGCCGCATCGTCCATGTCGCCGACGCCACCGGGTGGGCGGTGCTCGAAGCGCTGCTTAGGGCGGCCGAGGCGCACCCCAATATCACGCTGCTCCCGGGCCGCGCGTGCATCGATCTGATCACCGGGCATCATGAGGAGCGCTATTCGGGATCGGGCCGGGTGTGGGGCGCTTACGCGCTCGACGAGGCGACCGGCGAGGTCGAAGCGCATGTCGCGCGCGCGACAATCCTCGCGACCGGCGGCGCGGGGCGCGTCTACCAGTTCAGCACGGCTCCGAGGGGCGCGACCGGCGACGGCATCGCGATGGCATGGCGGGCGGGGGCGCGGGTCGGAAACATGGAGATGATGCAGTTTCACCCGACCTGCCTCTACAACCTCACGGTCAAGAACTTCCTGATCACCGAGGCGGTGCGCGGCGAGGGCGGGCGACTGCTCAACCCCAAGACCGGGCACCGCTACATGCCCGATTACGACGAGCGCGCCGAGCTTGCGCCGCGCGACATCGTTGCGCGCGCCAACGACGCCGAGATCAAGCGCGACGGGCTCGATTTCGTCCATCTCGACATCAGCCACGAGCCGCCGGAATTCGTGCGTGAGCACTTCCCCACGATCTACGAGAAGCTGCTCGGCCTCGGCATCGACATGACCGCCGGGCCGATCCCGGTGGTGCCCGCGCAGCATTATACCTGCGGAGGGATCATGATCGATCTGGCCGGCTGCACCGACCTGCCCGGGCTTTACGCGGCGGGCGAGTGCACCGAAAGCGGACTTCACGGAGCCAACCGCCTTGCCTCAAACAGCCTCCTCGAATGCTTCGTCTTCGGCGAAGCCGCGGCGCGCGATATCCTCGCGCGGTGGGACGATTTCGCCGCCCCGCCCCCGATCCGCGCGTGGGACGAAAGCCGCGTCACCGATTCGGACGAGGAAGTCGTGATTCAGCAGAACTGGACCGAAATCCGCCGCTTCATGTGGAATTACGTCGGGATCGTGCGCACGACCAAGCGGCTCGAGCGCGCCGCGCACCGGATCGCGATGATGGCGGGCGAGATCGGCGACTACTACGGTCACTTCCGCGTCACCACCGACCTGATCGAGCTACGCAACCTGCTCCAGTGCGCCGACCTCATCGTCCGCTCGGCGCTCGCCCGGCACGAGAGCCGGGGGTTGCATTTCATCCTCGATTACCCCGAGATGCTGCCGGTAGCGCGGGATACGGTGCTGGTGCCTTAAACTTGCGGCCTTTCGCAGCGTTCAATCCATTCCCTTTTGCGGCGCTGCGCCAGCTTTTGAATGTCAGCCAAGCTGTGAGCCTTCGGGAATGGCTCAGAATCAGACCAGAGCGTAAAATCGAAGTTGGAGCTCGAGACGAAGGACAGGAGCAAATCCTCGCGCATGCAGAATTGCACGAAGTCGCTCCAGTAACTGACCAAAGCGCATAGGCATTGATCATCCACAAATGCCATGGGGGGTTCGAAGCAGAGATCGTTGGATATTTGCCGTGCCACTTGCTCCGAAAGCTCGAAAGCCAGAACCTGCGACGTGCCTTGTTTGACTACATAGCCGGTGTGGGAACCTGCATCGCGCAGAAGCTTGAAAAGGATAGGCGTGTCGTGGCCGATCGAACCTTCCCAGAGAGGGAATCCGGGTAACCCCGTGTCGTTAGGAACTGTTCGTTCCAGATCCTCAACTATCGTATAGTTCGCCAGCTTCGCCGCGAGCGCGCCAGCCGTCGGAAGATCGGCCGGGCTCACGATTCGATGATCGACATCTTCCCAATCCCAAGTTGCCATCGGCTTCCCTATTGCGTGCTGTCGCGCAATCTATACGCCACCTGCCACGTCAACCAGTGAGATAAGAAGCGCAAATGCCCCAAACCACCGCCAACGGCATCACGCTCGAATACGAAACTTACGGCGACGCCAAGAACCCGCCGCTGCTGCTCATCATGGGGCTCGGCGCGCAGCTGACTTTGTGGCCGATCGAGCTGGTCGAGGCGCTGGTGGCACGAGGCTTTCACGTCATTCGCTACGACAACCGCGATATCGGGCTGAGCCAGAAGTTCACGCAAGCCGGCATGCCCAACTTCAAGCGCGTCGCGCTGATGCGGCTGTTCGGCTTGCGCGCGCGGCTCCCCTATCGGCTGTCGGACATGGCCGCCGACGCGGTCGGGCTGCTCGACGCGCTGGGAATCCAGCAAGCACACGTCGTCGGCGCATCGATGGGCGGGATGATCGCGCAGCTCGTCGCGGCTACGTATCCAACGCGCGTGCTGTCGCTGACCTCGATCATGTCGACCACCGGCAACCGCCGGATGCCGCCGGCCAAGCCCGAAGCGATGGCCGCGCTGATGAACCGCCCGCCCGCCGACGCCACCGCCGAGACGATCCTCCCGTTTGGGCTGAACATCGCACGCGCGATCGGCAGCCCGGCCTATCCCGGCGCGGAGGACAAGCTCAAGGCGCGGATCGCGCGCGATTTCAACCGCAGTTTCCACCCGACCGGAGCGGGCCGCCAGCTTGCCGCGATCGTCGATGACGGCGACCGGCGCGCGCGGCTGCGGAACGTCACGGCGCCCACGCTGGTGATCCACGGCGCGGACGATCCGCTGGTGCCGGTTCAAGGCGGACGCGACACCGCGGCGAGCATCAAGGGCGCCAAGCTGCTCGAGATCCCCGGGATGGGCCACGACCTGCCGCTCGAGCTGGTCGATCAAGTCGCCGACGCAATCGCCGCGAATGCGAAAGCTGCCTAACGGTCCATCCGGACTTCCGCCGGGCCGAGGGCGCGCACCCACCAACGGTGGCCGCCGAGCATCATGAGCGCGGCGAGCCCAGCGACTGCGGCGTTGAGCAGCCAGAACTTCTGCGCGCCGAGCGGTTCGTAATAGCGCGCCAGCCAGCCCGCGAAGAAATAGCTGATCGCGGCCGAGGCCTTGAGCAGCGCCATCATCATCGACACCGCCGAAGGCGGCGAATCGCGGCTGACCAGCGCCTGCACCGGGGGTTCGATAAACGCGCCGTAGCTGAAGTCCTGGAGCACGAAGAACGTCAACCACAGTCCGAGCGGGGTGACCGGCAGCCCCGCGATGGCGGTGGCGAACAGCCACGACAGCGTGACTCCCGCCATCCCCAGCCCGGCCTTGGTCACATCGCCGATATCGCCGCCGCGCCGCTCGAGTACGAGCGAAACGCGGTTGCCGAGCCAGACCCCGGCGATCGTGGCGAAGCCGTCGAAGATGCCTATCCAGGTTACCGGCATTTCGAAGCCGAAAATCGATCGGTTCACGTGCGTGTCCGCCCACACGTACATGATCCCGTAGGACTGATTGGTTGCGGCGAAATACAACATGTACGGTCCGTAAAGCAGCAGCAGGATTACCCCGATCCGGCGCCATTCGGCGCGGGTCAGCGCGACTTTCGGCGCACGGTCGGCCTTGGCCACGAAGGTGTCGGGCGGCAGGTAGCGGCGCCCGGTGAGATAGGTGATCAGCGCGACCACCATGCCGATCGCGGCGGCTCCGAAACCGAGGTGCCACGACACGTCCTCGCCCAGCGTGCCGATCACCAGCGGAGCGGCGAGCGCGCCGATGTTGAGCGTGATCAGGTAGATGCCAAAAGCGCGGGTGCGGCGCGGATCCTCGGTCTCGTAAAGCGCGCCGACTTGCGCTGCCATGTTGCCGAGCAGGCATCCCGCGCCGACGATCAGGAGCGTGAGCGCGAGCAGGAACAGCGGCTCGAAGGCCATGGCCAGATGCCCGCCGGCCATCAGCATGCAGCCGATCGTGACCGTGCGCGTGCGCCCGAGCACCCGGTCGCCAAGCCACGCGCCCGCGATCGGGGTGAGGTAGATGAAGCCCGAGTACAGCCCGAAAGTCTGCGCGGCGAAGGCCAGATCGGTGAGCGGGCCGACGACGCGCTCGACCCCGGCGCGAAACGCCGCCAGCCCCAGCACCGCGCGCGCGTGCTCGGGCAGCAGCAGGTATTTGGTCATGTAAAGGATCAGCAGCGCCTGCATCCCGTAGAACGAGAAGCGCTCCCACATTTCGGTGCCGGCAAGCACGGTCAGCCCACGCGGGTGGCCGAACAGATCCTTGCCCGGAGCGCGGGTTGCCGCCGTCTCGCTCATGCCGGTCGCCACAGCATCGACCAGAAGTGCGGCCCGGCTTTCCTCGTGCGGACGTCGAACTCGCCGGTGACCTCAAAGCCGAGCAGCTGATAGAGTCCGACATTGCTGGCGGTCGCGGTTTCGAGATAGACCGGCAGCCCAGCTGTGCGAGCGCGATCCTGCCCGGCGCGGATTGCCGCGCCGCCCCAGCCCAGCCCCTGGAATGCGGGATCGACCCCGGCGAAGTGGAGGTAGGAATAGGCAAACCCGTGCGGGTGGTGCGCATCGATCGCGTCGCCCACCGCCATCGCCCGCGGCAGCGCGGCGCCGAGCGCGCGGATGAACGAGGGCAAAGCGAGCAGCGTCTGCAGCGGGCTGCGGCCAACTTTGTCCGACGGCCGCCACAGCGTCACCGCTTCACACCCGGGCGAAGTCAGCGCGGCACCCGCGGCCAGATCGCCGCGAACCATCAGCGGAAAGAAGCGTTCGAACCGCCGCAGCCGGTCGGCGCGGTCGGGCATGATCCAGGCCATTGCCGGATCGTCGCCGAAAGCCGCCGCCAGCGTCCGCGCCATTCCCAGCAGATCGGCCGAGCTTGCCTCGGCGATTGCAGGAAGCTGGCGCGGCGAGCCGGCGGCGGCCACGTTCGAAACGGCTCAAGAGCCGCCGAGGTGGAGCATCCTCCCGACGAAGATCAGCACCATCGCGCCGATCAGCGAGGCGATGAAGCCGGCGCGGTGGAAGCCGACCGCACCGCGGCTGGTGACCAGGCCCGCGAGCAGCGAGCCGGCGATGCCGAGGATCATCGTCCACAGCATGGTCATGGGCACTGGCCCCGGATAGAAATACCTGGCCAGAATGCCGACGATGATGCCGACGATGACGGAAACGATCAGGTTGATCATGGCGGTCCTCTCATTTGCGAAAGGGGCGATTGTTATTGTCCCCCGCGGCGAGGCTAGCCTGCGGCGATTCGCGCGGCAAGGGCCGCCGCGTGGAACTCCAAGCGGGGCCTTCGGCAAGATCGTTGCGGGGCGTGATTCTATCGTGAGTCAATCGCGGCGGCGGGCTCTCCCCGAACAAATATATTTTCACATCGCACTTTGACTCTTGCGCTTCCGGCGAGTGCCGGAACGTCGCGCGTCGCTGCGCTGCACCATCGTCTTGCGGCGCCCACTGCGGCGTCCCGAATGGTTGCCGCGCGATTTACCCTCTTGCGCGCGAATCAGGATGAGGCACTATCGATGGTGGTCCGACACCAGGGGGGACCTCTAGACCTAGTTTCAGGCCGCAAACCGCCGGTGACGGCGGGCGTGCCCGGATTCGGGTCTCGGGCAAGCGCTGGCGAACGATCCGGGGACGCGATGGGGATAAATATTTCCCCGCCGGGACCGCCGAAATGCTAGGCTGGTCACTTGCCCGCCGATTCGAACGAATACGGAACAGACTTTCCGGCGGAATTGCGCCGGGACCGTCGGGGGACGGACACCAAGCGGGGCAAGGGAACGATGGATTTCAGGACTGGGACTACGCCGATGGCCGATCTGGAAGATACGATGACGGCGATCGACGCGCCCGCCCCGGCGAAAGCGAAAGCCGGTCCGCGTGCGACCAAGGAGGCGGGCAGGCGCCCGGCGATGACGATGGCCGACAAGAGCGACACCGGATCGCACGCGCTGATCGCCGCGATGGGCGAGGCCGCGATCGGCGCGGCGGCTTCGGCCGCGGCAAGCGACGATTCCAAGGCGATCCACGCGCGCCGCTTCGATATCGTCACCGACGATGCGCGCGATGCGCTGCTGACCGAATTCGGCAAGGACACGTTGGACGATCGCTACCTGCTCCCGGGCGAGACGTATCAGGATCTGTTCGCGCGCGTCGCCGATGCTTACGCCGACGATGCGACCCACGCCCAGCGGCTTTACGACTATATCTCGCGGCTGTGGTTCCTCCCCGCCACCCCGGTGCTCTCGAACGGCGGGACCGGGCGGGGGCTGCCGATCAGCTGCTACCTCAATTCGGTCGACGACAGCCTCGAAGGCATCGTCGGGACGTGGAACGAGAACGTCTGGCTCGCCAGCCGCGGCGGCGGGATCGGCACCTACTGGGGCAACGTCCGCGGGATCGGCGAGCCGGTCGGCCTCAACGGCAAGACCAGCGGGATCATCCCGTTCGTGCGGGTGATGGACAGCTTGACGCTGGCGATCTCGCAAGGCTCGCTGCGGCGCGGATCGGCGGCGGTCTATCTGGACGTCTCGCACCCCGAGATCGAGGAGTTCCTCGAAATCCGCAAACCCTCGGGCGACTTCAACCGCAAGGCGCTCAACCTCCACCACGGCGTGCTGCTGACCGACGACTTCATGGAAGCCGTGCGCGCTGGCGAGGAATGGAAGCTCAAGAGCCCCAAGACCGGCGAAGTGCGTGGGCGTGTCGATGCCCGCAGCCTGTTCCAGAAGCTGGTCGAAACGCGGCTGGCGACGGGCGAGCCGTACATCGTCTTCGCCGACACCGTGAACCGCAACATGCCCAAGCATCACCGCGACCTGGGGCTCAAGGTCTCGACCTCGAACTTGTGCAGCGAGATCACGCTGCCGACGGGGCGCGATCACTTGGGCAACGACCGCACCGCGGTGTGCTGCCTGTCGTCGTTGAACCTCGAGACCTGGGACGACTGGAACGGCGACGAGCGCTTTATCGAGGACGTGCTGCGCTTCCTCGACAACGTCCTCCAGGACTACATCGACCGCGCGCCCGACGAGATGGCGCGGGCCAAGTATTCGGCGATGCGCGAGCGCAGCGTGGGCATGGGCGTGATGGGCTTCCACTCGTTCCTCCAGATGAAGAACATCGCTTTCGAAAGCGCGATGGCCAAGGCGTGGAACCTCAAAATGTTCAAACACGTCGCGGCGAAGGCGGACGAGGCCAGCCTGCTCCTCGCGCAGGAGCGCGGGGCGTGCCCCGACGCCGCCGACATGGGCGTGATGCAGCGCTTTTCGTGCAAGATGGCGATCGCGCCGACCGCCTCGATCTCGATCATCTGCGGCGGGACTTCGGCGTGCATCGAGCCGATCCCGGCGAATATCTACACCCACAAGACGCTGTCGGGCAGCTTCGTGGTCAAGAACCCGTATCTCGAAAAGCTGCTGCAATCGAAGAACAAGGATTCGACCAACGTGTGGAATTCGATCCTCGAGCAGGGCGGGTCGGTCCAGCACCTCGATTTCCTGTCTCCTGAGGAAAAGGCGATTTACAAGACCAGCTTCGAGATCGACCAGCGCTGGCTGCTCGAATTCGCGGCCGACCGCACCCCGTTCATCGACCAGGCGCAGAGCCTCAACCTCTATATCCCCGCCGATGTCGACAAGTGGGACCTGGCGATGCTCCACTTCCAGGCGTGGGAGCGCGGGATCAAGTCGCTCTATTACTTGCGCTCGAAGTCGGTCCAGCGCGCGGGCTTCGCCGGCGGGGTCGAGGCCGACAACACCGCCGAGCCGGCGAAGTACGAGCTTCCCACCACCGACTACGACGAATGCCTCGCGTGCCAGTGAGCCCGGCCCGGCGCGCAGGGAGCTAGGCGGCGATGCGCAAGTTCCATCGCTGGCTGTCGGTACTGTTCGGTGTGTTCCTGCTGTGGATCTCGGTGACCGGGGTGCTCAGCCAGATCGTTCCGATCGTCCAGCGCGGCGGGTTCGAGAGCGAGACCGCCGAGCGCGGCACGGCGCAGGCCGCGGCGATCGAGAGCGCGGTCGTGCCCGCGGCGCGCGCGCATGAGGCCGACGAGGCGCTCCCGGCCAGGTTCGTGTGCCCGGCGGACATGGTCTGCCGGCTCAAGCCGAAAGCCGACGATCCGCGCCGCATCGTAAGCTTCCTCCACGATCTCCATTCGGGCGCGCAGTTCGGACCGGTCGGTACGATCGTCTCGACGCTGTCGGGGCTGGCGCTGCTGTTCTTCGCGTTCTCGAGGCTGTGGATGTACCTGCGGATGTGGCGCGAACGGCGGACCCGCAGCGTCAAGCCCGGCTGGTTCTGGAACTGACGTGCGCCGCGCCCGCGCCTTATACCGAAACGCCCCCGCCGGGGGGGTGGCGGGGGCGTCCGGTTTATGCGCGGGGAGGGGGTCCGCGCGGGGGGGCGGGAATGGGGGCTGCGGTCTAGGACTCGCTTTCCATCCCGTATGCGGTGGCTCCGCTCGCCGAAAGACGGACCTGGTTGCCTTCGATATCGGCGACCTGGCTAAGCGGCAGGTAATGGTGATGGCCCTGATGGCCGCCCATGCCCGAATCGGACTTGGTCAGCTTGATCTTGTCGCCATCGACATGATCGACCGTTCCGACATGCGCGCCGTCGGCGCCGATGACTTCCATGTGCTCGCGGATTTGCCCCGCAAAGCGGCTGTCGCTGCCCGAGCTTCCGCCCTGCTGGCCGGTCTGATCGCTGAACTGCTGCTCTTGGCTGCCCGAAACCGAGCCCGCGGCGTCCTGCTGGAGCTGCTGGGGGGTATCGGAGGTCTGGTTCTGGTCGGTCATCGGGAAACTCCTGTGCGACGCGAAGGGCCGGCGTTTGCCGTGTCCCGTTGCCGCAATAACCCACAACCCCGCCCGAAAGTTCCGCGCCGCCCGCCCCTTCGCCTCGCCGCCGCCAATCGCTATATCAACCGCATCCCATCCGGAGTCGTTTCCCATGCCGCTGCTTGAAGCCCGCAAGACCTACAAGCCGTTCGAGTATCCGTGGGCGTACGAGTTCTGGAAACGCCAGCAGCAGATCCACTGGATGCCCGAGGAAGTGCCGCTGGGCGAGGATTGTCGTGACTGGGCGCAGAAGATCAGCGACCACGAGCGCAACCTGCTCACCCAGATATTCCGCTTTTTCACCCAGGCCGACATCGAGGTGCAGGATTGCTACCACGACAAGTACGCGCGCGTGTTCAAGCCCACCGAGATCAAGATGATGCTGGCCGCGTTCTCCAACATGGAGACGGTCCACATCGCCGCCTATTCGCATCTGCTCGACACCATCGGCATGCCCGAAAGCGAATACGGGATGTTCCTCGAATACCAGGAGATGCGCGACAAGCACGATTACCTCGCGCAGTTCGGGGTCGACAGCGACGAGGACATCGCGCGCACGCTGGCGATGTTCGGCGGGTTCACCGAAGGGCTCCAGCTGTTCGCCAGCTTCGCGATGCTGATGAACTTCCCGCGCTTCAACAAGATGAAGGGGATGGGCCAGATCGTCAGCTGGTCGGTCCGCGACGAAAGCCTCCACTGCGAAGGCATCACCCGCCTGTTCCACGCCTTCACCAAGGAGCGCGACTGCCTGACCCGCGCGGTCAAGGAAGACATCATGGACATGTGCCAGAAGACCGTCCGGCTCGAGGACGCGTTCATCGATCTGGCGTTCGAGCAGGGCCCGGTCCCGGGGATGAGCCCCAAGGAGATCAAGCGCTACATCCGCTACATCGCCGACTGGCGGCTGAGCCAGCTGGGGCTCAAGCCGATCTACATGATCGAGGACCACCCCCTGCCCTGGCTCGCGCCGCTGCTCAACGGGGTCGAGCACGCCAACTTCTTCGAAACCCGCGCCACCGAGTATTCGAAAGCCGCCACCCGCGGCAACTGGAACGACGTGTGGTCGAGCTTCGACCAGCGGCGCAAGGCGAAGGCGGGGGATGGGGCTAACGACGCCGGGAGTGAGGCGGAGGCGGGGAGCGAGCCGGATATGTTTGGGGTCGATGGGGTGCAGGCGGCGGAGTGAGCTAACGCTTTTGCAATCAGGAAACTCTATGCCATAGTTTTTTGCTTACATAATAGGCCGCTCATGTCTCAATTGGATCGCGACGAGTCAGCTGGCGCGACGACGGCGCCCTACGATGCTCGCTCTGTGGCAAACTTGGTGCTCGACAGAGTCTTTGATCATGGGAAAAATCTAACCCAACTCCAATTATATAAAATTGTGTATTTTGCCCACGGATGGTATCTTGCTGAACACGGCGCACCACTCGTGTCCCAAAGCTTTGAAGCTTGGAAGTATGGACCGGTCCTCAGAGTGTTGAGAGATTCATTTAAAGAGTTTGGTCAAGGGCCAATTACACGAAAGGCCGAACGATTTGATCTATTTTCCGGGGAATTAAGTGAACCGGATGCCATTGTTGACGAAGTGCATTTGAATTTTATTATTCAAATTGTTGATTTTTATCATGAGTATGATGGGTGGGACCTATCCGACCTCACTCATGAAGAGGGTTCGCCCTGGGACTCGGTCTGGAATTCGAAGATTCCGGTGGGCAATCTGGGGCTGCGTATCGACGATAACGCCATTCGTTCTTATTTTGTCCGGCTAGGCATGCAACGACAGATTCACTAGGATTAGGTCATGAGCACAATCCGTTCCATCGACATCATGGATATTGGCCGGTCGCTTGGATTGCGTCCGTTTGCGGCGACGCCGCGAAATGTGGCTGATTGGATCGCTCAAGAGTATTCGAGTAGGAAGGGTGGGGGCTTCAACTACGACCCGGCAATCGGGGTTGTTTACGATGCCTTTAGAGGTGGCCACACCTTTAAATCGGCTCAGGACTATTGCCTTAATAGCGGCAATCCCAAGGGGCGGGCGCAGAATGCGTCCGCGATCGCGGCAATCATGCCGTACGCTCTCGAGCATAGGTCGGTATGTCATCGTATAGGGCTGACCGCGATTGCTATCGGGCGATTCGATGGCCGTTCCATCTATGCCAAGCTCAAAACGCCTCTCGTGCGAGTGGAAGGGGACAAGGCTTTTGTCGTGATGCCGGGATTTCGCATGTCCTATCGCCCGCGCGAAATCGAGATTGACTTTGCGTGCTCAGTTGCCCGCGAGTTCTTTGCGCAAGGCGATTTTCATGTAGCCGACTCGGAGTATTTGTATGCTGGCCCAGGTCCTGACCTCGGAGCCAAAGATCGACCCCGTCGCATGTTTCAGGCAATCCACGGGAAGGACCGCCACCAATTCACTCTTGAGCAAATAAACCGCTTGCTCGACGTATTTGTAAAAGGCGTGGCATTGGCTGCCGAAGACGGAGCAGATATTCGCGAACCGGATCTCCGTGGCTATCGCATCATAGATCCGAGGGCTCCCGGGTTTCTCTGATCACTTGACCTTCATCGGTTTCGCGATCAGGATCCCTTTATGTTCTCGTCTTTTGCTCCCCTCGCTGCCCACATCGATCTGCTCGCTACCGCGCGCGGCAAGCGCTTCGGCACGATCCTCGCGGACCCCCCGTGGCAGTTCCAGAACCGCACCGGCAAAGTCGCGCCCGAGCATAAGCGGCTCAATCGCTATGGGACGATGGACCTCGACGCGATCTGCGGTCTGCCGGTCGCGGACATCGCCGCCGATCCCGCGCACCTCTACTTGTGGGTGCCCAACGCGCTGCTCCCGCAAGGACTTCAGGTGATGGAGGCGTGGGGCTTTCGCTACATCTCGAACATCATCTGGCACAAAGTCCGCAAGGACGGCG
>JBBRER010000033.1:0-18418 GCA_038202745.1 Sphingomonadales bacterium | reverse complement strand
TCGCCGGGGACTTTGACCGCCTTGACGGTAATGTCGAACGTCGCCGTCTTGCCCTTGAGCTCCTCGGCCGGATAGTCGGCCGGGAACGTCACCTCGATCTGCTTTTCGTCGCCCGCCTTCACCCCGGCGAGCTGCTCTTCGAAGCCCGGGATGAAGCGCCCGGCGCCAAGCTCGAGCGCTTGGTCCTGCGCGGTTCCGCCCTCGAACGCGACGCCGCCGACTTGACCGGCGAAATCGATGATCAACTGGTCGCCGATCTCGGCTTTCTTGCCCTTCTTGGCACCGACGAAGCTTTTGGCATTACCCGCCAGTTTGGCGATCTGCTCGTCGACTTCGGCCTCGTCCACCGCGACGGTCAACCGCTCCAGCTTGAGCCCCTCGACTTGCGGCGCGGGAATCTGCGGGAGCACTTCCATCGCGACCGAAAGCTCGGCGTCCTTGCCTTCTTCATAGCCTTCGCCGAGCGAGACTTGCGGCTGCATCGCCGGGCGCAGCTTCTGCTTGGCCACCAGTTGATCCATCGCCTCGCGCACCGCGGTGTTGAGCGCGTCCTGATGCAGCGCAGGTCCGTGCATCTTGCGCACGAGATTGGCGGGCACTTTGCCCGGGCGGAAGCCGGGCATCCGCACGGTGGGCGCGATCTTCTGGACCTCGCCTTCGATCTTGGCGGCAATGTCCTTGGCCGCGATCTTGACGGTGTAGGCGCGCTTCAGCCCCTCGTTGGTGGTCTCGACGATCTGCATGAGTGTTTATCCGAAGCCTTGTTGTGTGACGGGCGTTTGCGGCGGGGAACTGGTGCGGGCGAAGGGACTCGAACCCCCACATCTTGCGATACTGGTACCTAAAACCAGCGCGTCTACCAATTCCGCCACGCCCGCGGGAGAGGGTTGCCCCGCCCAAATCGAGCGCTGGCCCTTAGTGGCCGGGCGCGCAAAGGGCAAGCGCGAGGGAACGGCGCGCGAAGGGAACCTTTGGGCAGCGCCGCCAGTTCCCACAGGCGAGAGGAATCGCAAGCCATGGCCACCCAGCCCGAACCCCCGCCGCCCGACCGCATCGACCCCCAATCGCCCCCCGAAGTGCCCAACGACCCGACTCCGACCGAGAGCCCCGGCTACGAACCGCCCGAAGTCTCGCCGGTTGGGCCGGATATCGATCAACCGGGCCGCGGGCCGAGTGAGGTTCCGCAGCTTCATTGACGATTGCCGCACAAGGCAGCGCCGCAAACTGGTCAGCAATAGCCCGCACGGCGAGGGACGACCGCGCGTGGAGCGACGAAAGCGCGCCGGCGCTGTCGGCGTCTGCGCTCGGGCCGTGGACTAGACGGGCGCGCCGCTGTCCGGCGCTTGTCGTGTCGTCTCGGTGGTCGTCACGACGCTGCTGACCTCATCATCTTCGCCGGCAACGATGATCGTTTCGTGGCCGCCCGCGCCCTGCATCCGCAGGATGCGGCGGTTCTGCACGCTGCGCCAGCCGACCGCGACGATGACAAGGAAAACGCCGAGGCCAAGGATGAGCGCAATGGATGTTGCCGCCGAGTTGGTCATGTCGATTCTACCTTCTCAAAACCCCGCCACCTCATAAGGTCATGAAAAGTTTAACGGCCTGTGTGCAGAACGGGCGTTGCGGCCGCGCATTATCTGTCCAGCCGCGTACCGATTTTCGAGTGATCGTTACTCCAGTAAATGTACATGGGCATCCCAACGACAGCGTTCACCGACACCATGCCTACGCCGCCTAGCTCAGGTGGCACGCGGCTGTCGGCGGAGCGATCGCGATTGTCACCGAGGACGAACAGCGAGTTTGAGGGGACCACAACTTCCTGTGTATCGTCGAATTCGGACGCCCCGGCATCAAGCGCTCGATGCATTGACCGCTCGCCCGGCAGATGCTCGGTCAGCATCGCTGCTGAATGCGAACCATCGTAACCCGCAAATGTCGCATTGCCCTGTGGAGATTGAATTGCGGGCTCGCCGTTCACGATCGGCACCCCGCCGCGAATGGCGATCGTGTCTCCTGAAATCGCCGCTATTCGACTCACCCGCAGACTGCCCGGTCCGTTAAAGACGACTAGGTCACCGCGTCGGAATGGACCCCGCCGCTTCATGCCGACGATGAACTTGTCCCCCTGACTTATCGTGGGGGCCATGCTCTCCGAAGGTGCATAAAAGGGCTTGTAAAAGTGATGAATGAGCGCCGGTAACAGCTGATACGCAGACAGTACGATGATCCCTATCAGGACAATGCCATACCAAAGTGACCACACGTGCAGAGGTAAGCGCAGCCTGCTCTCACGCCACGTTAGCACCGAGGGCACCACATATAGTGCCGCTGCCAAGCCAATGAGCACGACCAGCGCAAAGATGGCCCGCCCATAGCTGGTGATCGGAAGGTTCCCCATTCCAAACTCGGCCAAGGGCAGAAAAGCAAAAGGCACGAACAGGAAGAACATGCCGGCGCGCCAATGGCCGACGCGAAAGAGACCGAGACCGGGAGCGATCAAGTTGAGCGCGGTGATGCCAGCCCGCGCCGGATAGCCTCTCCGGCCGATCTGATCGTGGGTTGTCACGTCCACTGCGCCCCCCAATAGTTCTCCCCTCCGGCCACGTTTTGCGACATTCGATAGCGGACTACATGCCAGCCGCCAGATCGCAATCAGTCGCTTGCCGCATCTCTAGATCAACCCAACCGCCGCCGCCAATCTCGCGGACAGGCTGAACGGTGAACTCGGTGCCGTCCGGGCGACCGGGCCGCACTGCAAGCAGTAAGCTTGCGCCCCCGGCCTCCCGAACAGCCGCTCCACCCCTGCCAGCGCCGCCCCCAGCCGCGCTTGCTCGCGGTTCGCGATCAGCGCGACGAAATCCTGCGCGCCGTCGTCGCCGCCGTCGTTGTCGCTGTCGCGCCAGCGTTCGATCAGAGACGCGTAGGGGTTGGCGTCGGCACCGAGGAAATCGGGGTGCCAGCCGCCTTGCTTGAGCCCGGCGCGGTTCGCGGCGTAGGCGAGCGCATCGTCGAGCCCGCCGAACTGATCGACCAGCCCGATCTGGCGCGCGGTGCCGCCGTCCCAGACGCGCCCTTGAGCGATCGTGTCGATCTCCGCCGGGGTCTTGTGCCGCGATTGCGCGACGAGGCCGACGAAGCGCGCGTAGCCCGATTCGATGTTGGCCTGAAGCATCGCCTCGACCTCGGGGGTCAGTCCGGTGAGCAGATCGGGCTGGCCCGACAGCGGCGTGGTGCGCACCCCGTCGCCGTTGACGCCCCACGCGCCCAATGCCTTTTCGAAGCTCGGCACGATCGCGAAAATGCCGATCGATCCGGTGATCGTCCCCGGCTCGGCGAAAATGCGCTCGCCCGGGGTCGAGACCCAGTAGCCGCCGCTTGCCGCCAGATCGCCCATCGACACCACCACCGGGCGCCTGGTCGCCTTGAAGCGGACGAGCGCGGTGCGGATCGCTTCGGACGCCAGCACCGAGCCGCCCGGCGAATCGACCCGGAGCACCAGCGCGGGGGCGCGTTTGTCGGCGGTCGCCTCGTCGATCAGCCGGGCGATGCGGTCGCCCCCGGCCGAGCCCGGCCCGGCCTTGCCGTCGACGATCTCGCCCGCGACGGTGACCACCGGGATCGCGCGGCCCGGGGTCTTGACCGGGTTGTCCGCGAGCCATGCGCGCAGCGTCGAGTGCGGATAGTGGCCGGGCAGCGGATCGCGCGAATCCTCACCGACGATCTGCGCCACGCGCTTGCCGAAATCGACCTTGTCGCCGACGCGGTCGACCAGCCCGGCGGCTTTGGAGGCTTCGGCGGCGTTGCCCCCGGCGGCCTTGAGCCAGCCGACCGGATCGCTCGTCACGCGCGCGAGATCGGCCTGCGGGCGCGCCTTCTTCACGTTCGCGAGCCAGTTGTCCCACACCGCACCGTAAAGCGCGCGGGTCGATTCCTTCGAGGCCGGGGATTGCTGGTTGAGCAGGTAAGGCTCGACGTAATCCTTGTACGTGCCGACGCGGAAGACGTGGACGTTGACCTTCAGGTAATCGAGCAGCTTGCCATAGTAGAGCCGGTTGCCGCCCGGCCCGGCGACGAACGCCCCGCCCAAGGGATCGACCCAGACCTCGCTCGAATGCGCGGCGAGCATCACCCCGTCGTCGAGATAACCGACCGCGAATGTCAGCACGGGTTTCTTCGCGGCGCGGAAGCGGTCGAGCGCGGCGGCGACTTCCTCGGTGCTGGTCAGCCCGCCGCCGGTGAAGCGCGACAGATCGAGCACCACCGCCTTGACCCGGTCGTCCTTGGCCGCGGTATCGAGCGCGTGGACGACGTCGCGGGTCTGGAACTGCGCAGTCGGCGCGCCGCCGGGCTTGATCAGGTCGAGCGGGCTGCGCCGGCTCGCTTCCTCGACCAGCGCGCCGTCGAGCTTGAGCAGCAGCGCGCCCTTGCGCACCTCGCCCGCGCCGGGGCGGAAGGTCAGCACGGTATACAGCGCGAAGAAGAACAGCAGCAGCGCGATCAGCGCGAGGCCATCCTTGACCCCGACCAGCAGCCGCCAGACTTTGTGCGCAAACGTCACCGAATTCTCCGCCCCGAGAGCCTATTGCCGCCCAGATAGGTGCACCCCCCGGCGAGCGCCAGCGATTCCGCTTGAGGCGAAGGCGCGCCCACACTAGGGCGCTGTCTTCAATGACATCGGCAGAGCAATCACGCGGTGCGCGCTACCCGGCGGGCGGCGCGGCGTTTCCGCACCGCGACCTCAACGGGCTGGCGGGGCTGGCGCCGTGGGAGATTCTCTACTTGCTCGACGAGGCCGAGCAGTGGGTCGAACGTAACCGCGATCGCAAGCGCGCCGATATCCTGAGCGGGCTGACGATCATCAACGCGTTCTTCGAAAACTCGACCCGCACCCGGCTGTCGTTCGAGATCGCGGGTAAGCGGCTGGGCGCCGACGTGGTCAACATGCAGGGCGCGCAATCGAGCGTGAAGAAAGGCGAAACGCTGATCGACACCGCGCTGACGCTGAACGCGATGCGCGCCGACGTGATCGTGATCCGTCACGCCAGTTCGGGTGCGGTGCGGCTGATCGCGGACAAAGTCGATTGCCCGGTGCTCAACGCCGGCGACGGCAGCCACGAGCACCCGACCCAAGGGCTGCTCGACGCGCTGACCATCCGCCACGCCAAAGGCGAGATCGCGCCGCTCAGGATCGTGATCTGCGGCGATCTGCTCCACAGCCGGGTGGCGCGATCGAACATCCATTGCCTGACAACATTGGGCGCGGACGTCCGCGTCTGCGCCCCGCCCGCGCTGATGCCCGCGGGGATCGAGACGCTCAAGGTCACGCCGTTTCTCGACTTCGACGCCGCGCTCGAAGGGTGCGATGTGGTGATGATGCTACGGCTCCAGCAGGAGCGGATGGAGGGCCAGTTCATCGCCAGCCCGCGCGAATACCGCCACCTTTACGGACTGACGCTCGAGCGGCTGGCGCGGGCCAAGCCCGACGCGCTGATCATGCACCCCGGGCCGATGAACCGCGGGGTCGAAATCGACAGCCAGGTTGCCGACCTCGCCGGACGCTCGGCGATCACTCGCCAGGTCGAAATGGGCGTGGCGGTGCGGATGGCTTGCCTCGACGTGCTCACCCGCCGCGCGCGCGGCGTCGAGGGCTGGGCATGAGCGCGCCGCCGCTGACGATAACCGGGGGCAAGCTGGTGCTGCCCACGGGCGCGCCCAAGCCCGGCGCGATCCGCTGCGAGGGCGGGCGGATCGTCGCGGTCGGCGACGTAGCGCCGCACGACGGCGACGAGACGATCGACGCCAAGGGCCGCCTGATCGCCCCGGCGCTCGTCGATTTCGGAGTGTTCGCGGTCGACCGCCCGGCGTTCCACTTCGGCGGGATCGTCCGCGCCGCGCTGATGCCCGACCAGGCCCCGCCGCTCGACCACCCGGCGCGGGTGCGGTTTGCGGCGCAATCGGGCAAGCCGGGGCTGTGGGTTCACCCGCTCGCCGCGGCGACGCGCGGGCTCGAAGGCTCGGAACTGGCCGAACTGGCACTGATGCGCGACGCGGGCGCCAGAGCGGTCGCGACCGGGCGGCGCTGGATCGCCGACTCGGGGACGATGCACCGCCTGCTCGGTTACGCCGCGATGCTCGGGCTGGTCGTCGTCACCCACGCCGAGGACGGCGGGCTGGTGGGGAGCGCGGTCGCCACCGCGGGCGAGATGGCGACCCGGCTCGGCCTCGCCTCAGCGTCGTCCGGGGCCGAGGCGCTCGCGGTAGCGCGCGATCTCGCGCTCGCCGAGATGACCGGCGCGCGGGTCCATTTTCGCCAGGTCACGACCCGCGCCGGGCTCGGTCTGGTGCGAGCTGCTAAAGCCCGCGGCGTCGCTGTAACCGCGGGCGTGACACCTGCGCACTTCATGCTGTCCGACACCGCGCTCGGCGATTTCCGGACGTTCGCGCGGTTCTCGCCCCCGCTGCGCAGCGAGGACGACCGCCACGCGGTGCGCGAAGCGCTCGCCGACGGGACGATCGGCGTCGTCGCCTCGGGCCACGATCCGCGCGGGCCAGAGGACAAGCGGCTGCCTTTCGCCGATGCCGAGCCGGGGATGGCGGGGGCCGAAACGCTGCTGCCGCTGACGCTGCAACTGGTGCGCGACGGGCTCATCGACGTCGCGCGCGCGTTCGCGTTGCTCGCGGGCAATCCCGCGCGGCTGCTCGGCGTCGATGCAGGCGAGCTGCGCGAAGGCGCGGAGGCCGACATTGCGCTGGTCGACCCGGACAAGCCGTGGATCGTCGATTCGGATCAGATGGCGGCCGCCGCGGGCAACACCCCGTTCGACAAGCTGCCCGTCCAGGGCCGTTGCATCGTGCTGTTCAAGGGCGGCGCGAAAGTCGCTTAGCGCGCGGCGAGCCTGGGCTTGGCGGTGACGGCGCGAGCGGCCTGGCGGACCGGGCTCGACAGCGCGCCCGCGGCATAAGCGAAGCACACCCCGCCCCCGGCCTTGATCCGCGAGCAGGTACCCTTCGCTCCGCCCGCATCGAACCCGGCGGCGGCGACGCGCCAGTAAGTCCGCCCACGAACTTGGGCCTGCGTGATCGTCATCCGGTAGCCTTTGAGCACCGGTGTGCGTGCGGCATAAATGCCCCAGGCGCGGCGCGCGCCCTGCCGGCTCGAGAAACTGCCGAGCTGGACCAGATGTGAGCCGCCCTGGCGAACCGGCGCAAAATGCGGAACCGCGGCGACGCGGCGAACCGGAGCGACGCGCGTCGGAGCAGGCGCGAACACCCGGGCGACGAGCGCGGCGATCGGCTGAATCACCGGGTTAGCGATAAAGCTCAGCCCCGCGGGCGAAGCCGGAGAGAAGGCGCTGGCGAACCGGGTCGGCGCAGGCGGTTGAGCCGGCAATGGCGGCAATTCGCTCGGCGCGGGCGCGGCGACCGCCACCGCGGCGACCGGAACCGGCTGCGGAGCCGCGGCTGCGACCGGCGCGGCATCGACCGGCGGCAGTTCGGAAGGCGCGGCAACCGCGACCGCCGCAGGCTTCGCCGCGGCGGTTTCGGTCGAGGCCTGTTGCGCGCGCGGCGGCCATACGAGCGCGAGCTCGGCGGGCTGGCCCTTGTCGGCCACCAAGGGCACACTGAGCAGCTTGGCGACGCGCAAGCGGGAGTCTTCGGGGCGGGCTTGCGCCGCCCATTCGCCGACGCGTTCGTCGATCTGATCGGCGGGCACGTCCTGCGCCATCGCCACGCGCGCTTCGCGCCAGCGTCCGTCGAGCGCGAGCGAATAGGCGAGGTTCTGCCGCGCCTTGGCGCTGGCGTCGCCGCCGCGCACCGCATCGCCGATCACCGCGACGCCGCGGCCCGTCTGTCCGGCCAGCGCGAGCGCGAGCCCGAGATCTTCGGCCGGGATCGCATCGCGCCAATCGTCGAGCAGCGCCACGGCTTCGCGGTTGCGGCCCGCCGCGACCTCGGCCAGCGCCAGCGCGAGCGCAGTCTTGGCGCTGTTGTCGCCGAGCGTCATCGCGTCGTTGAGCGCCGAGACCGCCGATTCGAACCGCCCCGCGCGCAAATAGGCGCTGCCGAGCAGCGCGCGGTAGGTCGGTTCCTGCGGATTGGCGCGGACCGCGTCTTCGATCAGGTCGATCGCCTTGCCGGTCTTGCCCGCCTTGAGCGCGGCCTGCGCGCTGGCCAGCGTCTGGTCGGGCTTGGGCGCGGCGGTGACGCTGGCGGCGGCGCTGAGCGCGGCGGCGGCGGCAATCGCCCCGGCGAGGCCGAGCGACAGCGTGGTGCGGCGAAAACGGGTGGCGATCATGATGCTTCCCCCTTCAAAATTTTAACGCTTCGATTGCTCGACCCGCTCGGCGATGTCGGCGAGGTCGGGCAGGTCGCCGAGCAGCTTGTCGAGCGCTTCGGTCACGAGTTGCTGGGCGCTGCGGCCCTTGACCGTGCAGGCCAGGCGCAGCTTCAAATGGCGTTCGGCGTCGACCCGGAGCGTGAACGCGGCGCGGCGGCCGTGATCCAACGCCGAGCGACGGTCGATCGGCGGAGCGGCGACGCGGCGCGCGAGATCGACCTGCTGGCGGACCACTTCGGGGCGGGCCACTTCAGTGCGAACCACTAGCGAAGCGACCGGCTCGGGCGCATGCTCGGGAACCAAATGGACGACTTCGCCGCTGGGCGCGTCATCCGCGTCGGGCTCATCGTCGTGGCCCATGTCGTTCCAGCCGAGATCCTCGGGATCGGTCTGGCGCGCGAGCGAATCCTCGAAATGGCCGATCGGCGTCAATTGCGGGCGCATCGCGGGCTTGGCCCCGCCCTTGCGCGCTAGCAGCGTCGGCGAAAGCGACGCGAAAGTCTTGGGCTCGTTCATCGTTCCGAGCACCCTTACGAGCCGGCGACGCGGCGGCCGAAGCCTCCGCCGACCGGACGATGCGCGCCCGGCATCAGTGTCTGAACGCTGCTCGGCGCGGCGAACACGGTGCGGCGGAAATTCTTTTCGAGCCGGTCCGAAATGTAGTTCCACAGCGCGACGACTTCCTGCGCCGAACGACCGTTGGGCTCGACTTCCATCACCGTGCGCCCGTCGATCATCGAAGCGGCGAAATCGGTTCGGTGATGCAGCGTGATCGGCGCGACGGTGCCGTGCTGCGACAGCGCGACCGCGGCTTCCGAAGTAATCTTGGCCTTGGGCGTGGCGCCGTTGACCACGAACAGCAGCGGCTTGCCCGCGCGTTCGCACAAATCGACCGTGGCGCCCACGGCGCGCAGATCGTGCGGGCTCGGGCGGGTCGGGACGACGATCAGTTCGGCGACCGAGATCACCGACTGGATCGCCATCGTGATCGCCGGCGGAGTGTCGAGCACCGCGAGGCGGAAGCCCTGCTGGCGCAGCCCCGCGAGATCGCTGGCGAGCCGCGCGACAGTGGTTTGCGCGACCGCCGGATAATCGTCCTCGCGCTCGTTCCACCAGTCGGCAAGGCTGCGTTGCGGATCGATGTCGATGAGGACCACCGGCCCCGCGCCCGCGCGCTGGGCCTGCACGGCCAGATGGCCGGACAAGGTGGTCTTGCCCGATCCGCCCTTCTGCGAAGCCAATGCCAGTATTCGCAAAGCCAATTCCCCCGGTTGCAACCGCGCTCGAACAAATGCGGTTTCGGGTCGGGGGATCGCAGATCGTTCCTAATTTTGGGTTAATGCTGGCGTTTTCCGTCTCTTCCGAAAGCGATGCGCAACGCGACAAAACCTTGCAAAGCCGCTGTTAACCATGTCAGTTTGCCACCGCGAAGGCGGCTGCCGCGCAAAGCGGCCGCAAGATGCCTGCGCGGAGCGCGCAAACCGTTAAAGCCGACGCCGCGCGATAAGGGGAGACAAGCACGATGGGCCGCATCCGCACGATTGCTTTCGCTGCCGCGCTGGTCGCCGCCGCACCCGCGCTCGCCGACGTCAAAGCCGGGGTCGATGCCTGGACGCGCGGTGATTTCGCCGCCGCGGTCAAGGCGTGGCAAGCCCCCGCCGCGGCGGGAGATGCCGATGCGATGTTCAACCTCGCCCAAGCCTACAAGCTCGGGCGCGGGGTGCCGCAGGATCTCGCCCGGGCCGAGCAGCTTTACGCAGCCGCCGCAGCGAAGGGCCACCTCCAGGCGGCGGACAGTTACGGACTGATGCTGTTCCAGCGCGGCGAGCGCGACAAGGCGTTGCCCTACCTCGCCGCGGCGAGCGAGCGCGGCGATCCGCGCGCGCAGTACCTCCTGGGCATCGCGCACTTCAACGGCGACGGGGTGCCCAAGGACTGGGTCCGCGCCTATGCTCTGGTCGGCCTCGCGCAGCAGGGCGGGGTCGCCGCTGCCGCGCCCGCGCTCGCGCAGATGGACAAATACGTGCCGCTCGAACAGCGCCAGGCGGCGGTCGCGCTGGGTGCCGACCTGGCCGCGCAAGCTTCGGCGAAGCGTGCGCAGCAGCTAGCCTCGGCCGATCTGGGGACAACCGCCCCGCGTGCGACCGTGCTGCCTCTGCCGATCGCTCACACACCGCCCGACCCGCGCACCGCGGGCGCCGATTACGCGCGCCCGCAGACCCCAGCACCGGTGTCCGTCGCCGCGGCGCCCGCGATGCACCGCCCGATCCCGCGGATCGAGCCGCTGCAGCGCCCGACGACCACGTTCCCCGTTTCGATCCTCGCTCCGGCCGCGACCGGCGCATGGAAAATCCAGCTCGGCGCGTTCGGCGTCGCCGCCAATGCCGATGCGCTGTGGGCCAAACTCCGCGCCCGGCCCGAGCTTGCCGGTCACGCCCGGATCGATGTGCGCACCGGCGCGGTGACCAAGCTCCAGGCGGGCGGATTTACCAGCCAGAGTACAGCGCAAGCAGCGTGCAAGACGCTCGCCGCGGCGGGGTTCACCTGCATCGCGACGCATTGACGCAGTGACGCCCGCGCCCCGCATCGCCGCGCTCGACCTGGTGCGCGGGGTGGCGGTGCTGGGGATCGTCGCGGTCAATGTGGCGAACTTCGCGCGCGGGGCATCGGCGGCGTTCTCGCCCGATTTGCCGGCGCCCGGATCGCCGCTCGATCACGCGGCATACCTCACGGTGCTCGTGCTGTTCGAGGGCAAGATGCGCGCGCTGTTCTCGATCCTGTTCGGGGCGAGCCTGCTGCTGTTCGTCGAACGGAAAGGCGCGTTACTGCAGTTCCGCCGGCTCGGCTGGCTGACACTAATCGGGTATCTGCACTGGCTGCTGCTGTGGGAAGGCGACATCCTGTTTCTTTACGCGCTGGCGGGGTTGGCCGCGCTGGGCCTGAAGGATCTCAAGCCCGTATCGCTGATCGCGGTTGCGCTGCTCATGTTCAGCGCCTGGCAGCTATGGGGCGCGGCGATGTGGGCGCCGAGCATCGACATCGAAACCGCAATGCGATCGGGCTACGCGAGCCCGGTCCAAGCCGCCCAATATGCGGGGATGGCGGCCGGGAAGCGCGCCGCCGACCATGCTGCGCTGGTCCAAGCGCAATCCGGCTTCGTCCCACTGATCGCCGCCAAAGCGCGCGAGAGCGCGACCGAGCCGCTTGAGACCGCCTTTTTCTCGCTCGGCGAGACGCTGTCCTACCAGTTGGCCGGGATGGCGCTGTTCAAGGCCGGGTTCTTTACCGGCTGGAGGAGGCGGACACTGGCGCGCACCGCGCTGACCGGCGTCGCGTTCGGCGGAGCGGCAACGGTCCTTTTTGCCTTCTGGGCCGCCGCGCACAGCTTCCCCGAAGTGACGATGCGCTTCGCGCTCGGCTTCGGGCTCGGCTTCGCGCACCTTGCGATGGCGCTGGGCTACGCCGCCACGCTCGTCCTCGCCGCGCCGCGCCTGCTCGCGACCCGGTTGGGACGGAGGCTCCAGGCCGCGGGGCGCGCCGCGTTCAGCAACTACCTCGGCACCAGCGTGGTTCTCGCCGCGCTGTTCTACGGCTGGGGACTGGGCCTCGCGGGCCGGTTCGGCGCTGCGGGGCAAGTCCCGTTCGTGCTCGGCGTATGGGCGTTGATGCTGGCGTGGAGCGCGCCGTGGCTCGCGCGCTTCCGCCAAGGTCCGCTCGAATGGGCGTGGCGCTCGCTTACCGAGTGGCGGGTGTTGCCGCTGCGGCGCTGAGAACCTCCTCGGCAAGGGGAGGTGGCTGGAGCGAAGCGACAGACGGAGGGGTTGTCCGACCTCGCATAACCCCTCCACCGCCTGCGGCGGTCCCCCTCCCCGTCTCGGGGAGGTTCAAGTTTTAAACGGGTTCTTCGAAGTCCGCAGCATCAGCCGCACCGGGACGCCGTCGAAGCCCAGCTCGCGCCTGATCCCGTTGACGAGGTAGCGCTCGTAGCTCGCGGGAAGTTCGTCGAGCCGGGTGCCGAACACCGCGAAGCCCGGCGGGCGGGTCTTGGCCTGGGTGATGTAGCGCAGCTTGATCCGCTTGCCGCCGGGCGCGGGCGGCGGGTTGGCTTCGAGCGCGGCGTCGAACCAGCGGTTGAGCGCGCCGGTGGACACGCGCTTCGACCAGGCCTCACGCAGCACGAACGCGGCTTTGAGCAACTGGTCGATGCCTTTGCCCGTGCGTGCCGAAACGGTCAGGACCGGCACGCCCTTGATCTGGCTCAGCCCGTCCTCGAGCGCACCCTTGATCCCGTTGAACAGCGCGCTCGGCGTTTCGGCGCTCCCCTGCCCCGCGATGTCCCACTTGTTGATCGCGATGATCAGCGCGCGGCCTTCTTCCGCGACCATCGAGGCGATCTTGAGGTCCTGGTGCTCGAGCCCCAATGTGGCGTCGAGAAGCAGCACCACGACTTCGGCGAAATCTACCGCGTGGCGTGCGTCGGCGACCGCCATTTTCTCGAGCTTGTCGACGACGCGCGCCTTCTTGCGCATCCCCGCGGTGTCGATCAGGCGGACCTCGCGCGGCTCACCGTCCGCGGGATCGCGCCACTGCCAGTCGACCGAGATCGAATCGCGGGTGATCCCCGCCTCGGGTCCGGTCAGCAGCCGGTCCTCGCCGACCATTGCGTTGATCAGCGTCGATTTGCCCGCGTTGGGCCGCCCGACGATCGCCAGCTTGAGCGGCGCGGACAAGTCCATGACGTCGTATTCGTCGTCGCGCTCGGGCTGCTTGTCGCCGATCAGCGGGAGCAGCGCTTCGAACAAGTCGCCGAGCCCCTCGCCGTGCTCGGCCGAGAGCGCGACCGGCTCGCCGAAGCCCAACGCGAACGCCTCGTAGAACCCGCCGTCGCCCGAGCGCCCTTCGGCTTTGTTGGCGACAAGCACCACCGGGACCGAGGCGCCGCGCAAGTGCCGCGCGATTTCTTCGTCGAGCGGCGTCAGCCCGGCGCGCGAATCGATCACGAACAGCGCGGCGTCCGCGCCTTCCAATGAGATTTCCGTCTGGATCCGCATCCGCCCGGGCAGGCTCGCCGCGTCCTCGTCTTCCCAGCCCGCGGTATCGACGATCGTGAAGTCGAGCCCGACCAGCGTCGCCTCGCCGAAGCGGCGATCGCGCGTCACCCCGGGCTGATCGTCGACCAGCGCGAGCTTTTTGCCGACGAGCCGGTTGAACAGCGTCGACTTGCCGACGTTGGGCCGGCCGATGATGATGACCTGGGGAAGTTTGGAGGACGCGAACATGCGCGCGCCAGTGGGCGCTTAGCCGCGCGAAGGCAAGGCGCGCGGCCGCAACCGTTAACGAAACCGCTCGCCGCGTTAACCATGTTCGGGAGTGCGGAAATAACCGCGTTTGGCGATCCTGCGCGGATGCGGGGGGTATTTCTGGGAATCATCGCGGCGCTGTGCGTCGCAGTGCCGCCGGTGGCGGCGACCGGGATCGTCGAGACGCGCGACGTCTCCGGCGGGGGGAGCGTAAAGCTGCCGCCCTACCTGCAATGCGTGCCTTATGCGCGCCAGGTCACGGGCGTGCGCATCTACGGCGATGCATACACCTGGTGGGACCAGGCCGAGGGCCGTTACAAGCGCGGGTTCGTCCCCAAAGTCGGCGCGGTGATGGCGCTGCTGCCGCACGGCGGATCGCACCTCGGCCATGTCGCGGCGGTGAGCCGGATCGTCGATGCCCGCACGATCCTGATCCGCCACGCCAACTGGAGCCCGATAGGCGGCCGCCGCGGCCAGATCGAGGACAACGTCCGCGCGGTCGATGTCTCGGCGGACAATGACTGGAGCGAAGTGCGCATCTGGTTCGCGCCGATCGGCGATCTGGGCGGGTCGCACTGGCCGGTGCAGGGGTTCATCTATCCCAACAAGGGCGCGAAGTCACTGACCGACAAAGTCCGCGAGATACTCCCGGCGACGCGGATTACCGATCCGATCGGCGAGCTGATCGCGAGGGGATTGCGGCTCTAACGATCCTCCCCACTCGTGGGGAGGTGGCAGCGCGTAGCGCTGACGGAGGGGGGGAGCCTTTCGCACCGCCGTGCGGCCCGAGAGCCCCCTCCACCACCTTCGGTGGTCCCCCTCCCCGTGCCGGGGAGGATTACTTCCGCACCGGCGCTTCCTCGCCCAGATCCTCGTACCAGGTCTCGACCGGGCCCGAGAGCTTGATCGTCAGCGGGCGGCCGTGGCGGTCCATGGTCTTGCCCGCCTGGACGCGGACCCAGCCTTCGGACACGCAGTACTCCTCGACATCGCGGCGCACCCGGTCCTTGAAGCGGATGCCGATCCCGCGCGCGAGCATGTCGGCGTCGAAATGGTCGCTCGCGGGATGGACCGCGAGGTGGTCGGGCGGGGTGTCGGGGGCGGCGGCAGGTTGTTCGCTCATGCCGCGCGCTCTAGGCGACGCGGCCTGCTTGTCAACGCGGGCGAAGGCGGTTAGGGGCGCGCCTTCCGCGCAAGGCAGGCCTTGGCAGCGGGCGCGTAGCTCAGCGGTAGAGCACACCCTTCACACGGGTGGGGTCACAGGTTCAATCCCTGTCGCGCCCACCATTTCCCCGGCGGCTAGCCGCCCGAGGCGTTCTCGGCGGGGGCGTCGTCGTTGCTCTTCGCGCTGCGCCTGAAATCGAAGCGGATCCGCACCCACGCGCCGATCTGCGGCTTTCCGTCGATCCGCGGCGGGCGCACGAGGAACTGCCACGCCGCCAGCCGCAGCCCGCGCGCCAGCCCCGAGCCCAGCGGCCCTTCGGACAGCGGCTGGCAATTGTCGACGTGGTAGTGATCGATCGTCTGGCAGGCGATCGTAGCCCACGCTCCCTGCGGCGCGCCGCGCGGCAAGTAGGTGACGAGCTCCGCGTCGGTCGGCTCGCGCACCCACTCGGCCTTGAACAGCCGCACTCCGCCCGGCCCTTCGCCCGGTCCGTAAACCGGCGCGCTCGACCCCGTGGTGCTGCCGCTGTCGCCCTTCAGGCCAAGCTTGGCGATGTCGGTCGCCGCGAAGTCGGCGCGCGACATGCGGATGAAGGCGGGCTTGGGCAGCACCGGGACGATTGCCTGCGGCGGCGTGACCCGCTGGAGCTGCGGCGGGGGCGGTGCCGACCGCGCGCGGCTTTGGGCTTTGGCGCGAGCGGCGGCATCGGGGCTGAGATTGATCGCCACCAGCTGCGCGCCTTTGCCCGGCCCTTCGCCCGTAAACGCGCCCATCCGCAGCATCAGGAGCAGCAACAGCGCGACCATCGGCAGCGCGAGCGCAACAGCGCTGGCGCGGCTACGGAGCGAGGGTGGCTGCTGCGCGTAAGCGCGCGGGAGAGCTTGCGCCAGCACGCGGCGCGCCTACACGCGCCCCGCCATCGCGGCAATCGGCGAAGTGTAACGGTTGTCTGGCGCCACGCACAAGCGCCCTCCTCCCACTTCGTCATCCTGAACTTGTTTCAGGATCCATTTCGCGTCCCGCCCCGTGGCCGCGAGAGAACAGCGACCTGGCGGCCCGGTTCTCGCGCCACCGCATGACCAGAGCAACCGGCCCGATGGGTCCTGAAACAAGTTCAGGATGACGGGATGGGGGCAAAGTTGCGCCTCCTCCGCCAAGGCGGCATAGCGCCCGCACCATGCATGACATCCGTTCCATCCGCGACAATCCCGAGGCGTTCGACCAAGGGCTAGTTTGCCGCGGGGTCGCGCCGCAATCGGTGGAGATCCTCGCGCTCGACACCGAGCGGCGTGCGGCGGCGACGGGCGCGCAGGAACTGCTGGCGCGGCGCAATGAAGCCTCGAAGGCGATCGGCGCCGCGATGGGGCGTGGCGCCAAGGACGAAGCCGAGCGGCTCAAGGCCGAAGTCGCCGAGATCAAAACCACCCTCCCCGCGCTCGAGGACGAGGATCGGCGGCTGACCGCACGGCTTCAGGACGAACTGGCGGCGCTTCCCAACCTTTCGGCGCCCGAAGTTCCAGAGGGGGCGGGCGAAGCTGCCAATGTCGAAGTCTCGCGCTGGGGAACGCTGCGCGAGTTCGACTTCGCGCCGAAGGAGCACGCCGATATCGGCCCCGCGCTTGGCCTCGATTTCGAGACCGGCGTCGCGATCTCGGGCGCTCGGTTCACCTTCCTGCGCGGCCAGATGGCGCGGCTCCAGCGCGCTCTCGGGCAGTTCATGCTCGACGCGCAAGTCGCCGCGGGCTTCAACGAATGCGCGCCGCCGCTGCTGGTGCGCGGCGAAGCGTTGTTCGGCACGGGTCAGCTGCCCAAGTTCGAGTTAGACAACTTCCAGACGACCGATGGGCGCTGGCTGATCCCGACCGCCGAGGTCAGCCTGACCAACTCGGTGCGCGAGCAAATCCTTGCTGACGCCGCACTGCCGTTGCGAATGACCGCGCTCACGCCCTGCTTCCGCTCCGAAGCGGGCGCGGCGGGCAAAGACACGCGCGGGTTCATCCGCCAGCACCAGTTCGAGAAAGTCGAACTGGTGACGGTCTGCCGGCCGCAGGACAGCGAGGCCGAGCACGAGCGCATCGTCGCCGCGGCCGAGGCGATCCTTCAGGCGCTCGCGCTGCCGTACCGCAAGATGCTGCTGTGCGCGGGCGACATGGGCTTCACCGCGCGCAAGACGTTCGACCTCGAAGTCTGGCTGCCCGGGCAGGACACCTACCGCGAAATTTCGAGCATTTCGAACTGCGGCGACTTTCAAGCGCGGCGGATGAACGCGCGCTACCGGCCCGAAGGCAGTAAAGGGACCGAGTTCGTCCACACGCTCAACGGCTCGGGCCTCGCGGTGGGACGCACGCTGGTGGCGGTGCTTGAGAACTACCAGCAGGCCGATGGATCGGTCGACGTGCCGGAAGCGCTGTTGCCTTACATGGGCGGGCTGACGCGGTTGGTTCCCTGATGCGCATCCTCCTCACCAACGACGACGGCATCCACGCGCCGGGGCTCGAAGTGCTCGAAGCCATCGCGCGCCGGTTTTCCGACGATATCTGGACCGTCGCCCCGATCGAGGAGAATTCGGGCGCGGGGCATTCGCTGACGCTGTCGCGCCCGGTGCGGCTCCACGCGTTCGGGACACGGCGTTTTGCGGTTTCAGGCACGCCGACCGACGCGGTGATGATGGCGCTGCGCAAAGTCCTGCCCGCCGCGCCCGATCTGATCCTCTCAGGCGTCAACCGCGGCGCCAATCTGGGCGACGACATCACTTATTCGGGCACCGTGTCGGCCGCGATCGAAGGCGCGCTGGCGGGCATTCGTTCGATCGCGCTCAGCCAGGTCTATGCCCGCGAAGGCATGGGCGACGCGGTGCCGTTCGCCGCGGCCGAGGCGTGGGGCGCCAAAGTGCTCGCCCCGCTGCTCGATCTGCCGCTGCCCGAACGCACGCTGGTCAACGTCAACTTCCCCGCGCTCGCGCCGGACCAAGTGCGCGGAATTCGCGTCGTGCGGCAGGGTTTTCACGATTACGCGCGCGGCAGCGTGGTTGAAGGGACGGACCCGAGAGGCTACCGCTACTTCTGGTTCGGCTTGCAGGGCATCGAGCACACGCCCGGCCATGCGACCGACCTCGAAGCGATTCAGGACGGCTACGTATCGGTAACCCCGCTCCAGCTCGATCTTACCCACGCCGCCTCGCTCGAGGCGCTGGCGGCGCGTTTCTCGGACTGACGCTGGCGTTCGCGGCCCCGCTTGCCGCAAAGCCGCCCACCGCAACGACCGAAACCGAACACATCGTCAAGCCAGGCGAGACGCTCGCGGGCATCGCTAACCGTGCGGTCGTGCCGCGTGTGCTGATCGTTGAGGCCAATGGGCTCAAGCCGCCATACGCGGTGCGCACCGGCCAAAAGCTGACGATCCCGCGCCGCCGCAGCCACACCGTGAAAGCCGGCGAGACCGGCTTCGGAATCGCGATGGACTACGGCGTTTCGTGGAAAGCGATCGCCGCCGCTAACGGGCTCGATCCGGCCAAGCCGCTGCGTGCCGAGCAGAAGCTGGCAATCCCGACGCTAACCGCAGCGGGCAAGGCGCCCTTGCCCGCCCCCGCGCTCGACATTGCCACCCCGAGCCAAT
>JBBRER010000032.1:0-18449 GCA_038202745.1 Sphingomonadales bacterium | reverse complement strand
GGCGCTGTTTAGCCGATGGGCGGGCCATTGCAACGCAGCTTGTCTGGCTTTTGCACGGTGAAGCCGCGGTGAACGGGGCTCAGGGAAAGTCGGCGCGGCGCAGTGCATGGGCATAGACCCGGCGATAAGCGGAGATCATCCGCGCCTCGTCGTATTCGGCGACCGCGCGCGCGCGATTGGCCGCGCCCACGGGGAGCCGCGCGGCGGGGTCGGCGGCAAGCGCGGCAAGCGCCGCGGCGAGCGCGCCTTCGTCGCCCCGCGCGCTCAGGAACGGCGCATTTTCGCTCGGTACCATCGCCGCGACATCGCCGACGCGCGGCGCGGCGACCGGCAGCCCCGCAGCCATCGCTTCGACCACCGAGACCGGGAACTGCTCGCTGTCCGAAGACAGCGCGAACACGTCGAACAGCCCCATGACTTTGGCCGGATCGGCGACGAACCCCGGCATATGTACGCGGTCCCCCACTCCCAGCCGTGCGGCCTCGCCGCGGATCGCCTCGCGTTCGGGGCCTTCGCCCGCGATCACCAGCTGCCACGGCTCGGGCAACGGGGCGAAAGCGCGGACCAGCCGCGGCAGGTTCTTGATCGTGCGCAGACCGGCCAGCGTGCCGACCCACAAGTCGCCGGGACGCTTTACCAGCCCGGGGAGCGCATCCCGCTTGGGCCGCCGGGCATAATCGGCGACGCGAATGCCATTGGCGATCCGCCACACTTTGCCGCGCGGCTGCTGCCACGCCTCCAGCGCGATGGTCTCGAGCCGGCGCGAGGGCACCACCAGCGCGCGCGCGCGCGCCAGCCCGATCCGCCGGTACCAGTTGCGCGTGGGCTTCAATCGCACCGCCTCGTCGGTGTTGAAGCCGTCTTCGTGGTGGACCAGCGGCGGCAAGCCCAGCGCTTCACTGAACAACGTGTGCGCCAGCGCGGCGTCCATCGCGCCCCAGTTGTAGGTGAGCACCAGATCGAAATCGCGCATCGCGCGCGCCAGCCGCTGGAGCCGCCCGGGGCTCGGACGCCCCGAGAGCGAAGGAAAATCGTGGGGAAAGGCGACATCGACGTCGCGATCGAGCGCGACTGCCGCGCCAAGCTCGCCGGGCTGCGCGGAAACCACGGTGTTGATCGCGGCCCCGGCGAAGGCGTTCATCAGCCGCGCGGCGCGCAATTCCTTGCCTCCGGCGGCGAACGAGGAATGAAGGTGGAGCAGCCGCAGCGGGCCGGCGCGCGGGGTCATTCCACGCGTGCGAGCAGCCGGTCGATCGCGGCGGCCGCGACCGGCTCGTCGAGCATCGGCGCGTGGCCGACCCCGGGGACGGTGACCGCCTCGGCATCGGGAAACATCGCCGCCATCCGCGCATGCGTCGCCGCGCCGAGCAGATCGGACACTTCGCCGCGCAGCAGCAGCACCGGGCGCCCGCGCAGCGCGGCGAACGCGGGCCACATATCGGGCGGCGCGGCGCCGTCGGCGGCGGCGAACGGTTCGGCGATCTTCATATCGTAATCGAAGTGGATGCGGCCATTCTCGGCAATCGCCATGCAGCGCTTGGCCATCGCCAGCCAATCGGATAATCCGTAATCAGGATAAGAGCTTGCCTGCGATTCCTCGAGCGATCTGGCAGCATGCATCCAGGTCGGGAAGCTGCGCCCCTGCCCGACATAAGCGCGAATCCGGTCGATCCCGCCGGGCTCCACCTCGGGCCCGACATCGTTGAGCACCGCGCCCGCCAGCCGCTCGGGATTCGCGGCGGCAATCAGCATCGTCAGCAACCCGCCGAGCGAAGTGCCGACCGCCACCACCCGCGTCAGCCCGGCCTGTTCGAACAGCGCGTCGACGTCGTCGGCATACTGGAGCGGATTGTAAGTCGCGGCGTCGCGCGCATAGGCGCTCGTCCCGCGTCCGCGCAGATCGGGGCAGATCACCCGCCGGCCGGGCGAGAGCCGCTGCGCCAGCGCGTGGAAATCGCGCGCGTTGCGCGTGAGCCCGGGCAGGCACAGCACCGGCGGACGCGCGGCATCTCCAGGATAGTCGCGGTAGTGGAGCGCCAGCCCATCGCGGCTGGTCCAGGTGCGGTCCGCCCAGCCTTGCTCGGCGATCTTTTCGGCAGCGCTGCTCATGGTGGTTCTGCCGATGCCGTCCGGGTTGTGCGGGGGTGCCTTCGCGGCCACTATCGCCCGATGCGCGCCGAACCGCAAGTCGCCCCCTACCGTCCCGACATCCCGATCGCCGCGCTCGCGCCGTGGCTGGCGGACGCCGTCGCGCCCGCCGACTTCCCCAGCTTGACCGTCCGTTTCCGCAACGATCGCTGGGCGGGCGCGGTCGGACTGGGCGATTTGTCCGACGCCGAATGGACAGCGCGCTTCGGCATGTTCGAGCCGCTCGACGGCAACCTGCCGCGGCCGCTCGCGCTGCGTTATCATGGGCACCAGTTCCGCGTGTACAACCCGGAGATCGGCGACGGGCGCGGGTTCCTTTATGCGCAGCTGCGCGACGGTGCGGGCCGGTTGCTCGATCTCGGCACCAAAGGATCGGGCCAGACCCCATGGAGCCGCCAGGGCGACGGGCGGCTGACGCTCAAGGGCGCGGTGCGCGAGGTGCTCGCCACTGAAATGCTCGAGGCGCTCGGCGTAAACACCAGCAAGACCTTTTCGGCGATCGAGACCGGCGAGGAGCTGTGGCGCGGTGACGAGCCCTCGCCGACGCGCGCGGCGGTGCTCGTCCGGCTCAGCCACGGCCATATTCGCATCGGCACCTTCCAGCGGCTCGCTTATCTGGGCGAGCGCGAGCACATCGAGGCGCTGATCGCGTATTGCCTTGCGCAGTTCCCCGGCGGCGACCCGCCCGAGGACGCCCCGGGCCGCGACCAGCCCACGGTCATCCTGCTCCACCAGGTAGTCGAACGCCTCGCCGATCTCGCGGCAAGCTGGATGGTCGCCGGGTTTGTTCACGGAGTGCTCAATACCGACAACATGAACGTCACGGGCGAAAGCTTCGACTACGGTCCGTGGCGCTGGCTGCCGCGATGGGACCCGGATTTCACCGCCGCCTACTTCGACCACGGCGGGCTTTATGCGTTCGGCCGCCAGCCCGAGGCGTTGCACTGGAATTGCGGACAGCTTGCAGTCGCGTTGCGCGCTATTGCCGAGGCCCCGCCGCTGATCGCCGCGCTCGAGCGTTTTCCCGCGCTCTACCAGCAGGCGCTGGCGCGGCGTTTCGTGTGGCGGCTGGGCGTGGAATCGCGCGGATTTGCCGAAGACGCCGCGCTCGTCGCCGCCGCCGAATGCGCGATGCGCGAGAGCGGAGCCTCGCCCGACGCGTTTTTCCGCCGGCACCGTGGCGGACGAGAACCCGGCGAGGGCGAATTCGGCGAAGCGCTCGCCCGCCATTCGTCGACTTGCGATGCCGCCGCGCTCCCCGATGCGCCCAGCTTGGTCATCGAGGAGGTCGAAGCGATCTGGGCGGGAATTGCCGAGCGCGACGACTGGACCCAGTTCAATGACGCCGTCGCCGCGATGCGCGCGCTCGGCGCGGCGTTGGGCGAGCCGCCTTTACCCCCCGTTAGGGCTATCCCTTAGCCTGCGGACCACTGCTTTGCATGTAGCGCAGGCGCGGCTAAGGCGCTGTTCGCACCGCCATTCCTTAAAGGTTTGAACCCAAGAGCCATGAGCACGGCCGAGATCGCATCTTACGAGCCCGCGACCGGCGCGGAGCTGTGGCGCGGGCGCGTCGGCGATGTCGACGAGACCGTCGGCCGCGCCCGCCGCGCCTGGCCCGCGTGGGCCGCGCAGCCGCTCTCGACGCGGATGGAACTCGCCCGCCGCTTCGCCAACGAAGTGCGCAAGGAAAGCGACAAGTTCGCGACGCTGATCGCGCGCGAAACCGGCAAGCCGCTGTGGGAAGCGCGCACCGAAGTCGAAAGCGTCATCAACAAGATCGAGATTTCGATCCGCGCCTATGCCGAGCGCACCGCGCAGCGCAAGCTCGACAGCGCGATGGGCGGGACCGCCGCGGTCCGCCACAAGCCGCACGGGGTAATGGCGGTGCTTGGCCCCTTCAATTTCCCCGCGCACCTGCCCAACGGCCATATCATTCCCGCGCTGATCGCGGGCAACGCGGTGATCTTCAAGCCGAGCGAGAAGACCCCCGCGGTGGGCGAACTGCTGATCCAGTGCTTCCACCGCGCCGGGATCTCGGCGGCGGTGGTCCAGGTCGTCCAGGGCGGGCCGGACATCGGCCAGGCGCTCGTCGCGCACGAAGGCGTCGACGGCATCCTGTTCACCGGATCGGCGCACGCGGGCATCGCGATCAACCGCAAGCTGGCGCTGCGCCCCGACAAGATCGTCGCGCTCGAGATGGGCGGCAACAACCCGATCGTGGTGTGGGACACGCCCAAAGTGACCGACGCCGCGGTGCTCGTGATTCAGAGCGCGTTCACAAGCGCGGGCCAGCGCTGCTCGGCGGCGCGGCGGCTGATCGTCAAGGCATCGATGTACGACGCGGTGATCGCCGAGGTGAAGAAGCTCGCTGACCGGCTGATCGTCGGCGCGCCGTTCGACGAGCCCGCGCCGTTCATGGGGCCGGTGATCGACAACGCCGCCGCCGACGGGCTCACCGAAAGCTTCCTCTATCTGCTCAGCAATGGCGGCAAGGCGATCAAGCACCTCCAGCGCCCGCAAGACGATCTGCCGTTCGTCTCGCCCGCGATCATCGACGTCACCAAAATCAAGGAACGCCCCGACGTGGAACTGTTCGGGCCGCTGCTCCAGGTCGTCAAAGTCGACGATTTCGATCAAGCGATCGCCGAGGCCAACGCCACCCGGTTCGGGCTTTCGGCGTCGCTGCTCGGCGGAAATCCACAGGATTACAACCGCTTTTGGGCTAATGTTCGCGCCGGCGTGATCAACTGGAACCGGCCGACCAACGGCGCCTCGTCGGCCGCGCCGTTCGGCGGGCAGGGGCTTTCGGGCAATCACCGGCCGGGCGCGTACTACGCCGCCGACTATTGCGCCTATCCGGTCGCTTCGACCGAGATGGAGCAGCCGCGCGCGGTGCTTGGCGTGGGACTGCGCGACGCTTGAGCCCGACAAGTGAAGACGCCCCCGGACCGAAGTCCGGAGGCGCCTTCGGCACCGCCCTGAAGTTAGCGACCCGGGCGCTGCCAGCTTGCGCGCGCGCTTAGCGGCAGCGCGCGTGGTTCTTGTCGATCTGGCGACCGACCAGTGCCCCGCCGACCGCGCCGAGGATCGCGCCGAGCGTGCGGTCGCCGTAGCGGCCCGCGACTTCGCGCCCGAGCAGCGCGCCCGCCGCGCCGCCGATCAGCAGCCCGGTGGTGCCGTCGCGGTGCTGGCAGTAATTCTGCCCGTTGTTGCGCCAGATCCGGGTGTTGTCGTAAACCGGCTCGTTATAGGCGACGCGCTGATCGTAGCCGCCGTAAGAGCCTTGGCCGTAGTAGCGCTGATCGTACCCGCCGCCGCGGTTCCAGCCGTTGTGGCGGCCATGATCGTGGCGGTGATGCTCCCAGCGCCCACCCTGATCGTCGTCGTCGTCCCAGTCGTGGTCGCCGTAGCCTGCGTAAGCCGAGACTTGCGAACTGTGCATCGGCACCGCGGCGAAGGCCGGGACGCTCGCCGCCACCATGCCCGCGGCGCTCAGCGCCAGCGCGGTGTTCTTGAGGAAAGTGGCCATCGCGAATCTCCTTGTGCGTGGTTCTTGTTCAGCTTTTAGCACTCCAAACTGAACGAAGAGCAACGCGGCTGTCAGGAACGGAACTTTGCGACGAACCGCGCGGTTGCGGGCGGCGAGCCGCGGGGCTAGCGCGCGGGGCATGCCCGCATCCGCTCCCGAGACCCGCCGCAACGGCCTGCCTTTTGCGCTCGGCGCTTACCTGATCTGGGGGCTGCTGCCGCTGTATCTGCGGCTGGTCCACACGGTCCCTCCCTTCGATTTGGGGGGCGGGCGCATCCTGTTCCGGCTGCCGTGCGGGGGGGGTTTCCTCGCCGCGCGGCGCCAGGGCGCGGACCTGCTCGCCGCGCTGCGCCAGCCTCGGGTCATGCTCCTGCTGCTGGCGAGCAGCGTGCTGATCGCGATCAACTGGCTCGTCTATATCGCGGCGATCCAGCAGGGTCACGTGCTCGCGACGAGCCTGGGCTATTACATCAACCCGCTGGTCAACATCCTGTTCGGGACGCTGTTCCTGCGCGAACGGCTGAGCGTGCGGGCGTGGCTCGCGGTGGCGCTTGCGGCCGCGGGAGTCGCGCTGCTCGCATGGGGGGCGCGCGACATGCTGTGGATCAGCCTGACGCTGGCGGTGAGCTTTTCGGCCTATGGGCTGGTGCGCAAGCTCGTGCCGGTCGGCTCGCTGCCCGGCTTGACGATCGAGGCGGCGATCCTGTTTGCGCCCGCCGCGCTGGTCGTCCGGCATTACGCCGCGAGCCCCGCCGGAACCGTGTTCGGCGCCGATGCGGCGATGTCGTGGCTGATCGCGGCCTCGGGCGTGCTGACCGCGGTGCCGCTGCTGCTGTTCGCGCTGGCGGCGCGGCGGATGAGCTATTCGGCGCTCGGCTTCGTCCAGTTCCTCTCGCCGACGCTGGTCTTCATCCTGGGCCTGACCGTGTTCGGCGAGCCGCTGCGACCGCTCCAGCTTGCGTGCTTCGCGCTGATCTGGAGCGCGATCGCGCTGTTCGTGTGGGACTTGCTGGCGCGGCGCTCAGCCGAGAAACCGCCAGCCTAGCGTTTCGCCGGCGTGGAACGGGACGATTCCGTCGATCCCATGCGGCACCGGGCACTCGCCGCGTTCGAACTTCACCGTCCCTTCGTTGAGCGGCAGCCCATAGAATCGCGCGCCGTGCTCGGAGGCGAAGCCCTCGAATTTGTCCAGCGCGTCTTCCTCGTCGAACACGGTCAGATAGCTTTCGAGCGCGAACGGGGCGTTGAAAATGCCCGCGCAGCCGCAGGCCGACTCCTTGGCGTCACGCGTGTGGGGCGCGCTGTCGGTGCCAAGAAAGAACTTGGGGCTCCCGGAAGTCGCCGCCTTGCGCAGCGCCAACCGGTGCGCCTCGCGTTTGGCGACCGGGAGGCAGTAAGCGTGCGGGCGCAGTCCGCCCGCGAACATCGCGTTGCGGTTGATGTGGAGGTGCTGCGGGGTGATCGTCGCCACCACGTTGGCGCCGGCGCTCTCGACGAACTGCACCGCCTCACGCGTCGTGACATGCTCGAACACCACCTTAAGCGCACCAAAACGCGACGATAACGGCACCAAAACGCGATCGATGAACACCGCCTCGCGGTCGAACACGTCGACCGCCGGATCGGTGACCTCGCCGTGGACGCACAGCACCATCCCGATCCGCGCCATCGCCTCGAACACCGCGCCCAGCGCGAGCGGATCGGTAACGCCGAGCGCCGAATTGGTGGTGGCATTCGCCGGGTACAGCTTGGCCGCGGTGAACACGCCCTCGCCAAACCCGCGCTCAAGTTCGGCGGGATCGGTGTCGTCGGTCAGGTAGGCGGTCATCAGAGGCTCGAACGCCACGCCTTTCGGCACCGCGGCCCAGATGCGATCACGATATGCACTGACGGCCGCGACGCTCGTCACCGGCGGGGCGAGGTTGGGCATCACGATCGCCCGCGCGAACTGGCGCGCGGTGTGCCCGGCCACCCCCGCGAGCATCGCTCCGTCGCGCAAGTGGACGTGCCAATCGTCGGGGCGGCGGATGGTCAGGCGGTCCATGCTCAGGGCTTGAGCTGCCGAGCGAGAAACTCGACCGTCGCCGCATCGACCTTGCGCCAGCTCGAATGGCGCAGGAAGTCGTGGATTTCGTTGGGCAGCACCAGTTCCTCGTACGGGACACCCTGCCTGGCCAGCCGGTTGGCGAGATCGACCGTCTGGTTGAAGCGGACGTTGCGATCGTCGTCGCCCTGGATCAGCAGCACGGGCGAGGTCCAGCGCTCGACGGTCGCGATCGGCGAGGCGTCGAACGCGGTCTTGAGCGTCGCACGCCAGTCGTTGTCCTCGAAGCGTTCGGCGGGCTTGTCCTGCTCGGCCAGCGTGCGCGACCAGTCATGGACGCCGTGGAGATCGACCCCGGCCTTGAACACGTCCGAATTGCGCGCCAGCGCCATCGCGGTGAGGTAGCCGCCGTACGATCCGCCCCAGATGCCGATCCGCTTTGGATCCACATCGGCCTGGCGCTGGAGCCAGCGCGCGCCGGCGAGCACGTCCTGATATTCGGCGCCGCCCCCCGCGCCGCCATCCGCGGGCTGCTCGAACGCGCGGCCATAGCCGATCCCGAGCCGGTAGTTGACCGACAGCACCACGAACCCGCGCATCGCAAGATACTGATTCACCGCATAGCCGTTGGAATAGTAAGGCCGGTAGTGCCAACCGAGCAGCATCTGCCGCTTCGGCCCGCCGTGAACGAAGATCATCGCCGGGTGGCGTCCACCGCCCACGGGCTCGAACAGCTGACCGTGGATCGTGAACCCGCCGGGCGCGGCATAAGTCACCTGGCGCGGGGTGACGAACGCGGCGGTTGGGTAGGCCGGCGCGGCGTCGCGCAAAGTCCGCACCGCGCCGCCGCTCGCCAGCGCGAGCACGGGCGGGTGGCGCGTATCGGCGCGGATCAGCGCGACGCCGTTCCCCGCGGCGACCGGGGTCCATTCGATGCCTGTGCCGCTAGTGAGCGCGCGTGGCGCGCTGCCGTCCAGGCTCACGGCGAAAACATGGCGGCGATCGTCGTCGCCCGGCGCCGTTCCGGCATCGGCGGCGTAGTAGAGGGTACGCAGATCGCGGCTGGTAGCGACGTGCTCGACCATGAACCGGCCGGGAGTGAGCAACCGCGGCGGGCCGTCGCCCGCGGACAGCGCGTAAAGATGCTGCCAGCCGTCGAGCGTGGCGATGAAGCTGAGCGTCCCATCGGCGAGCCAGCGCAGCCCGAGCCCGTCGGCCGAACTGGGCATGCTGCCGTCGAGCGTGTTCGGGCTTGCCCAGGCGCGCGTTCCCGCGCCGCTCGCCGCATCGGCGGTCCAGATCGCGAAGGGGTGCGGCGACGGGGCGGCAAGCGGCTCGGGCGGGCCGGATGAACCGGCGCGGCGCGCGAAGGCGATCCGGGTGCCGTCGGGCGACCACACCGGCCCCGAATCGGCTCCGGTCGAAGGCGCGAGGTAAGTCAGCGCGCGGTCCTTGCCGGCAAAGACCGCGACGAAGGAATGGTCGCCGCGCCCCGAGACGAACGCCAGCTGCGCGCCGTCGGGCGACCATGCCAGATCGTGGGCGCGGCCGCGGTCGAACACCAGCTGCGCGGGCTTTGTCGATCCGTCGAGCGGCACCTGCCAGACCTGCTTGGCCTTCACGAACGCCACCTGCCCGCTGGCCGAAACCGCCGGGTCGTCACCCTCCGCCAGTAATTTCGGCGAGCCGCCTGCGAACGGCGCCGCGAAAATGCCGAGCTTGGGCTCGGCCGGGGTCGAATCGGGGTCCGGCTCGTATCCCGTCTCGCTCGCCCAGTTGGATCCGTGATCGCCACCGCGCACGAACACCACCGTTTTGCCGTCGGGGGAGAGCATGAGCGAACTCAGTTCCTGCCCATCGTCGGCGGTGTAGCGGGTCACTTGGTGCGGCGCGAACGCGGGCGCTTCGGCCGCCCAGACGTTGCGCACGCCCTCGATCGTCTCGACCCAAGCGATGCGGTCGGCGTTCTCGGCGCGGGTGAGGTCGGTGACGAACGGGTACGCCAGCACTTGGTCGAGCGTCGGCGCGGCCTGCGCGAGGGCGGGACTTGCCAAGGTCAGCGCCAGCGCCACACCGATCGAACCGAATATCGCGCGCATAACATTTCCTTGTCGCCGAGCCCGCGCACCTTAACCGGCCCGCGGGCGTTGCCAAGCACGCGCGCAATCGCCACTTCGCCTAAAGATGCCCGCAACCCGCTTGTTCGATCGCGCCGTGGTGCGCCTGACCCCCCCAGCCGAGGGCGAGAATGTCGCCGAGTTCCTCAACGGCCTAGTGACACAGGATGTCACCGGCGCGCTTCCGGTGTGGGTGGGGCTGCTTACACCGCAGGGCAAGGCGCTGTTCGATTTCGTGATCTGGCGCGAGGAGCCGGACTTGCTGATCGATTGCGAGGCCGAATTTGCCGAAGCGCTGGTCAAGCGCCTGTCGCTTTACCGCTTGCGCCGCAAGATCGCGATCGCGCTCGATCGCGATCTTGCGGTCCACTGGAGCGCCTACGCGGAAGGCGGCGTCCCGGACCCGCGCCTGCCTGCGCTGGGCAAGCGTTGGCTCGCCCCCGCCGCTCCGCGCGATGAACCCGCCGACGCCGACTGGCTTGCGCATCGCCTGACGCTAGGCGTCACCGAAGGCCGCGGCGAATTGGGCGACGGGGAGACGCTGTGGCTCGAAGCCAATGCCGCCGAATTGAACGGAGTGAGCTTCACCAAGGGCTGCTATATCGGGCAGGAGAACACCGCGCGGATGAACTGGCGCGCCAAGGTCAACCGGCGACTGGTGGTGGTGCCGCTGGGCGAAAGCGATCCGGCGCGGCAGCGCGCCGCTTATCCCGAACTCGGGCTGGCGGTCGATCACCGCCGGGTCGAGGATATTCCTGAAGCGCTGCGCCCGGGATGGTGGGGCTGACCTAACCCGCGGCGATTCCGGCTTCGACCGCAGCATGCGTCAGCATCGCCTCGGCGGTGTCGCGCGCCGATCCGCGCGGCAAGTCGAGCGCGTTGGCCATGACCGCGCCCAATAGCGAATCGCCCAGCGCCATCAGCACCAGCGCCAGCGTCGTGCGGCGCATGTGCTCGACCGTTTCGTTGCCCGGGCCGAGCCGCTCGACCAAGTCGTGGACCGCCTCGACAATCGGATCGAGCGCGTCCTCGTTGCCCGAAAGCAGCATCCACGAGGCGAGAGCGCCCGCACCCTCACGGTCGAACGCGTCGAACGTCAGATCGACGATCTCGCGTGCCGAGCCGATCCCCGCGCGCTGCGCGAGCACGGCTTCGCCGATCGTCGCGCAGATCGTGCCGGCAAGATGCTGCGAAAGCGCTTTTTGCAATCCCGAGGCCGAGCCGAAATGGTGGAGCAGATTGGCATGCGTCCGCCCGATCCGCGACGCCACCGCCTTCAAGGTTACCGCTTGGGGGCCGAGATCGATCAGCAGCGTGCGCGCGGCCTCGAGCGCGGCGGTGCGCGATTCGTGCGGCGACAGGCGTTTCCTTATTGACATCAGTGTCAGTTATTATACGTTGTGGGCATGAACGCTCATACCGCGATTCCGCTCGACCTGGCCAGCCCCGCGCCGCTGCGCAAGGCGCCTGCCGATCTCGCGATAACCGTGCGCGATTTGCGCTTCGGACGCGAGGTCAAGCCGTCGCGCTGGTGGCTCGGCGGCGATCCGGTCGGCACCGCCTGGCACAACGCGCTGTCGGCGACGTTCCCGCGCGGCGAGGCGTTCTTCATCGAGGCGGTCAAAGCCCATCGCGATGGCGCCCCGGCCAAGCTCGCCGAGGAAATCCGCGCGTTCGTCAAACAGGAAATCAACCACACCCGCGAGCATGTCGCGTTCAACCGCGCCGCGACCGAAGCCGGCTACAAAATCGCGCACATCGAGAAGCGCGTCGCCGACAACCTCGAACTGACCAAGGATCGGCCGGCGATCATCAACCTCGCGGTGACGATGGCGCTCGAGCATTACACCGCGATGATGGCGCACGAATTCCTCGCCAATCCGCGCCATTTCGCGAATGCTGAGCCCGAGACGCGGGCGATGTGGCAGTGGCATGCGGTCGAGGAAATCGAGCACAAGGGCGTCGCGTACGACACCTGGCGCCACGCCACCCGGCACTGGACGCGGTGGAAGCGATGGAAGCTCAAATCGCTGATGATGGCGATCGTCACTCGCAACTTCCTCAAGCATCGCTGGCAGGACACGCTCGACCTGCTCGCGCAGGACGGGCTCACCGGGTTCAAATGGAAAGCGCGGCTCGCCTGGTACCTGATCGGCAGGCCGGGAATGCTGCGACGGATTTTTCCCGCATGGTGCGCCTATTTCCTTCCCGGGTTCCACCCGTGGAACCACGACCACCGCGCGCTGATCGGCAAGCACGACAGCGAGTTTTCGGGCGCGCGTGCTTAGTTCCTCCCCGTTCGCGGGGAGGTGGCAGACGCGAAGCGGCTGACGGAGGGGGTTCGCCACCTGTCCTGACCTTGCGTACGAGGATAGCCCCCTCCACCATCCCGCGGATGGTCCGCCTCCCCGTGCCGGGGAGGATTACGCCGCACGCATAAGCTCCGGCCCGTCGCAATCCGCCTCGTCCAGCTCGCGCACAAAGCCGATCGTATCCGCCGGCACGGCACGGCCCGGGCTGTGGAGCATCCCGCGTTTCCCCGTGGGCGCGAAGCCGCACTTGCGCAGCACTCGCCCCGATGCCGGATTGTCGGCGAAGTGATTGGCGTGAACGCGTTCGTGCCCGAGCAAGCGCGCGACGCACAGCACCGCGCGCACGGCTTCGGTGGCGAAACCGCAGCCCCAGAATTCGCGCGCGATCCAGTAGCCGAGCTCGCACTCGTGCTCGCCCGGGTGAATCCCGCACACGCCGACCAGCCGCGCGCCCGCCGCTTCAGGCAACGTCACGAAGAAGTGCGGAAAGCGCGGCTCCTGCGCGCGCCCGGCGAATGCACGCGCGTCGGCGGCGGCGTACGGCCACGGCGCGCGCGCGAGATTGCGCACGACGCCCTCGTCGTCGATCGCGGCAAGCAGCTCCGGCCAATCCTCGGGCCAGCCGGGCCGCAGGAACAACCGTTCGCTCCTGATGAACATCGTGTCTCTCCAGTCCCCGCGCCGCCCCGCGCTATTCGCGCAAGATGACGGCGTCGTTACGCGTGCCTCCGGCCCGTGGCCGGTGGCGGTGAGCGAGGGAGAAAACGAAAAAAGGGAGACGGGTCGGCCCCTCTCCCTCATTTGGCCGGAGCAAGTCCGGCGGGGGCCATCCTGTCAGGACGGCCCGTTATCGACCGTCGTTTATTCGGCAGCTTGCGCCATATCGACCGAGACGTACTTTCGCCCGAGCTTGCCGTCGTGGAAGCGGACTTTGCCCTCGCCGAGCGAGAACAGCGTGTGGTCCTTGCCCATCCCGACATTGGCGCCCGGATAGACGCGGGTCCCGCGCTGGCGAATGATGATGTTCCCGCCGATCACGTCCTGACCGCCGAACTTCTTCACCCCGAGGCGACGGCCTGCCGAATCGCGGCCGTTGCGCGAGGAGCCGCCTGCTTTCTTGTGTGCCATCTCGAACTACTCCGAACTTACTTGGCAGGCTTTGGGGCGGCCTTGGGGGCAGCTTTGGGCGCGGCCTTCTTGGGCGCAGCCTTCTTGGGCGCAGCCTTCTTGACTGTTTCGGCCCCCTCGACTTTGCTCGGGACAGGCTTGGGAGCCGGTGCGGCAGCTTCGGCCTTGGCTGGAGCGGCTTCGGCCTTGGGCGCCTTTTCTGCGGCCTTCGGCTCGGCGTCCTTCTTGGCGGCCTGCTTCTTCTCGTCACCCACCGACAGAATGCGCAGCAGCGTCATCTGCTGGCGGTGGCCGGCCTTGCGGCGATAATTGTGACGGCGGCGCTTCTTGAAGACGATCACCTTCTCGCTCTTGGCCTGCGCGATGATCTCGGCCGAGACGATCACTTTGGCGACATCGGCGAGCGCATCGCCTTCGCCCGCCAGCAGGACATCGCCCAGCGTCAGCGTATCGCCGGCGTCACCCGCCAGCTTTTCGACCGCGATCTTGTCTCCGGCGGCAACCCGGTACTGCTTGCCGCCGGTGCGCACTACAGCGAACATGGTGCTTCTCTATCCGTTCCGTCGAGCCGTAATGGCTGATGTCTTGTTTCCCGCGTGCGATTCGCCTTACGGTTTTCGCAGCATACCGAACCCCCGACGCGAGGCCGGGGTCCGAGGAGCGCTGCCCCTAGTCGAAGGCGCCGGAGCTGTCAACGGCGGGAAACCGCGCGATTACACCGCGCCGCAGCCCCACTGGCAAGCCCCGCGCGGCGTGCTATGGCACGAGGATGCACCGTCTCGCCAGCGTCCTGTTGCTAACCTTGCCGCTCGCCGCATGCGCCGCCGGGAACGATGGCTATCCCTCGCTCGCGCGCCGCCCGGCCGAGCGGGTGACGGGCACCGCCGCACCGGTCGCACCTGTCGCCGAACTCACGCCCGCCCCGCCCAGCCCCGAACTCGCCGGGCGGCTCGGTCAGTTGATCGCGCAGGCACAGGTGGCCGATGCCAAGTTCACCGCGCGCGCCGGCGAGACGCGCCGCCTGGTCGGCGCGGCCTCGGGGGCGGCGGTCGCCAGCGAGCCGTGGTCGGTGGCGACGGTCGCACTTGCCGCGCTCGAATCGGCGCGCAGCGACGCGATGATCGCGCTCGCCGATCTCGACGCGCTTTATGCCGCCGAGCGGGTGGCGGGCGGCGACGGGGTGGCGACGGGCGAAGCGCGCGACCGCGTGCTGACGCTGGTCGCGGGCGAGGATACGGTTCTGGCCGACTTGCGCGGACGGATGCGCAGCTAGCCCCAGCGCGCGAGATCGGCGCGGTCTTCGCTGCGCGGCTCCACCCAGCGCCACACTCCCGCGCGCTTCTCGCGCTTCCACAACCATGCATCGCTCTTGAGGTGGTCCATCGTGAAATCGGCGGCGGCAAAAGCTTCGCGGCGATGGCGCGCGGCCGCCGCGACGAGCACGATCGGTTCGCCCGGTGCGAGCATGCCGACGCGGTGAACGATCAGCAGCCCGGCCAGCGTCCAGCGCGCACAGGCGCTCGCCGCAAGCGCTTCGATCCCGGGCAGCGTCAGCGGTGCATAGCCGATCAGCTCGAGCGCCTCGACATCGTCCCCCGCGCGGACTTGCCCGATGAAGCTGGCGATCCCGCCCGCCGCGCGGTGCGCTTCGGCGAACGCGGCGAGTTCGGCCGCCGGATCGAACGCCGTTTCGGCGAGGCGGACCGCGATGGACAGCTCAGCCGCCGCTGACCGGCGGCAGGAAGGCAACCTCGTCGCCCGCGCTTGCCCGCAGCTGCGCCTTGTCGGCAAGCACCACTCCGTTGAGCGCGACCCGGACGCGATCGCTCGCAACTTCAGCCGCGAGCGGCGCAGGAAGCCGCGCAAGCAAGCCATCCCAATCCAGCGTTCCATCGAGATCGGTTTCCGCCGCGCCCGCCAGATCCGCGAGCTTTCCCAGCCACACCAGCCGCGCCATGTCAGCCGCCGGTCAGCGACATATGGCGCGCTTGCGCGGGCGCCCCCCCGCGCGAAATCGCGAAGTGGTGGCGCTCGGGCTTGATCCGCATCGCCTCGTCGAGCGCGGCGTCGAACGCGTCCACGCCGCCATCGCGCAGCGCGACGCGTAGATCGACGCGCTCGCCCCCGCCGAGGCACGGGTAAAGCTGGCCGGTCGCGGTCACTCGCACGCGATTGCAACCCTCGCAGAAATTCGCGCTGAGCGGGGTGATGAAGCCTATCCGCCCACCGGTTTCGGCGACATCGAAGTACCGCGCCGGCCCGCCGGTGCGGTGCGCGCTCGGGGTCAGCGTGAAGCGGCGCTCGAGATCGGCGCGAACTTCGCCCAAGGACACGAACTGATCGCCGCGGTCTTCCTCGATCTCGCCCAGCGGCATCACCTCGATCAGCGTGAGCGCGATTCCTCGCGCGTGCGCCCAAGCCATCAGCTCCGGGATTTCGGCCTCGTTGACGCCGTTCAGCGCCACTGTGTTGAGCTTGACCGCGAGCCCGGCTGCTTGCGCGGCGGCGATCCCGTCGAGCACCTGGGGCAGCGCATCGCGCCGAGCGACGCGCGCAAACGTGGCGCGGTTGAGCGTGTCGAGCGAGACGTTGACGCGGCGCACTCCGGCGCGCGCGAGATCGTCAGCGAAGCGCGCAAGCTGGAGCCCATTGGTGGTCAGCGTCAGTTCGTCGAGCCCGCGCCCGACCTCGCGCCCGAGCGCCCGGACCAGGTCGAGCATGTCGCGCCGCACCAACGGTTCGCCTCCGGTCAGGCGGATCTTCGTGACCCCGCGCGCAATGAAGCCGAGCGCCAGCCGGTGCAGTTCTTCGAGGCTCAGCACTTGGGCGCGCGGCAGGAACGTCATTCGCTCGGGCATGCAATACGTGCAGCGCAAGTCGCAGCGGTCGGTAACCGACAGCCGCAAGTAGCCGATTCGCCGTTGGAACGTGTCGATGAGCGGGGCGACGGTCATGGTGCGGAGGTTACCACGGCGCCCGAGCCGGCGTCAGCTAGCAAAAGATACTGTCCGGTGACGCCCTCGGCGCGCGCCAGATAGTCGGCGGTTGCCGCGATTGCGGCTTCGTGCGCCGAAGCCACCGAGTTGACCCGGCGCGGCGCGGCGGCGCGCGCGAGTTCCTGCACCGCCGCGAGCCGCCATGCGCGATGCGTGTGATCGGCGGGCGGTAAGACCAGCAATACATCCTCCCCGGCACGGGGGACTCGAAGAGGGCGCGCAGCGCCAGCGGGACCGCCGGCAGGGTGGTGGGGGGGGCTATCGGCGGGGCGCTGCGCGGTAGGGAAACCCCCTCCGTCGGCGCTGCGCGCCGCCCCCTCCCCGAATCGGGGAGGATTGAATACAGCGCGCGCGCGCTCCAGCCACTTCCCATGAAACGCCGCCGCGGCGTCGAGCGGCGCGGCAGGCAGGCCTTCGATCCGCAGCAGCACGCTCAACGCCGCTCGCGGGTCAGCGTCATTCCGATCGCCTCGCCGTTCTCGGCGATCGCCAGCTTGACGATCTTGACGGTGACCGCTTCGACGCGCGGGTCCTGGACGAACAGCGTCTCGCAAATGTGGTCGGCGACAGCCTCGATCAGCTTGAAATGGACGCCCTGCGGCAGCGCCCCGGTCACCGCGAACTTGAGGTCCATGTAGTTCTTGCTGGCCGACAAGGGCGTGTCGGGAACGTAGCGCGCGGCGGGCTTCATCCGCGCCTGGATCGTGATCCGCAGCGGCTGCGGGCGGCCGGTTTCCTCCGAGTAAATCCCGGTCAGGACATCGCATTCGAGATCGGCGACTTCGAGGATCAGACTATCGGGCATCGCACGCGGATTAGCCGCGATTCATCGACCGCGCCAGCGCGCGAAGATTGCGGTGGGGAGCAAACGGCCGTCCGGGCCGTCCTCTCGCACCGCCAGATCGCCGTGTTCGATGCTCCCGGGCAGATCGGCAAACGCTTCGTTGAGCAGCCCCGCGAGCGCGAGGCTGCTCATTCGCACCGCATAGACGGTGAGAAACAGGAACCGACTGTCGGCATCGAGCAGTCGGCGGCAATCGGCCACAAGCGAGGGCAGGTGCTCCTCCAGCCGCCACACCTCGCCTTCGGGACCGCGCCCGAACTTCGGCGGATCGAGGATGATCCCGTCGTAGCGCTTGCTCCGCCGCACCTCGCGCGCGGCGAATTTGGCGGCATCGTCGACGATCCAGCGGATCGGGCGCTCGCTCATCCCGGCAAGTACGGCATTCTCCCGCGCCTGCGCGACCGACTTCTTCGACGCGTCGACGTGGGTGACCGGCCCGTGCGCTGACAGCGCGAGCGAACCGACGCCGGTGTAGCCGAACAGGTTGAGCGTCTGCGCTTCGGTGCACTCGGCAAGCCGCTCCCCCATCCAGTCCCATACCGGCGCCATGTCGGGAAAGAAGCCCAAGTGCCGGAACGGGGTGCACTGCGCGGTGAAGCGCACCTCCTTCCACGCGAGCGGCCAGCCCTCGCCCGGGACGGGCCGCGCAAACACCCAACGCCCGCCGCCGTCTTCGTCCGATCCGGGGACGAACTCGCCGTCGGCATCCCATTCGGCGAGGCGCGGCGACCACAGCGCCTGCGGTTCGGGGCGGACGAAGCGATAGGGACCGTAGCGCTCGAACTTGCGGCCGTCGCCGCTGTCGACGAGGCCGTAATCGGCCCAGCCCTCGCCCGCGAGAATCAAGGGTTGCTGGTCGAGTTGGGCCATCAGCCGCGCCGGGGCGTCGCGCGGGCAGCGATGTATTCGGCGATCGCGGCGTAGTCGCCCGGCAGTTCGGCGCACTTCTCCTGACGCTCGAACAAGTCGCCGATGCGGCTCGGCAGCACCGGACGCCGCCCGGTCGCGCGCTCGACCGCGTCGCCGAACTTGGCCGGGTGCGCGGTCGCTAGCGTGATCACCGGGACTTCGGGAGCGAGTTCCACCGTCCGCGCGGCGTGGAGCCCGATCGCGCTGTGCGGATCGATCACCTGGCCGGCATGCTCGAACGCCCAGCGCATCGCCTGCGCGGTCTCGGCAGCGTCGGCGCGGGCCGATGCGAACAGCTCCGCCGCGCCCTCGCGCTGCGCATTCGTCAGTTTCATCGCTCCGCTCCTCTCGAAGCCTTGCATCTGCGCCGCCAGCGCCGCCCCGTCGCGCCCGCCGAGGTCGAACAGCAGGCGCTCGAAGTT
>JBBRER010000031.1:0-18659 GCA_038202745.1 Sphingomonadales bacterium | reverse complement strand
GGCGGCGCCAGTGGCGCATCGTCGCGAGCGCGGCGGGGAGCGTGCGCAGCCACTTAGGACCCGAGCGCGCCTCGCGTTCGCGCACCAGCCGGGTGTAAATGCCGAGCGAGGCGTTGTTGACGAACATCCGCTCTCCCGCGCAGCCTAGGTCGATCCGGCGGTTCCGCCCGTTTGCACAAACCGCCGCCGCTTCGGTGAGGCCGGGGGGAATGCCGAGCTGCTTGGCGAGGTGGTTGCGCGTGCCGAGCGGCAGAATCGCGAGCGCGCTGCGGCTGCCCGCGATCTTCGTTGCGGCCGCGCCGAGCGTGCCGTCGCCGCCGCCGACCGCGAGGGTCGGTGCCCCTAGCTGACGCTCGACCGCGGCTGCCACGTCCTTGCCCTCGACCAATTCGAGCGCAATGGCTTGCCCGGCTTTGTCGAACGCGGCGCGCAGCTCGCCCTCGAGCTTGTCGCCTAGCGCCGAGGCGGTCCCACCCGAAGCATTGATGATGACGGGAAGCGGATCGGGCATGTGCGGGCCAAACGCCCCGGCGGCGGGTCAGTTCCGCGCGGTCACCAGCCAGATCGCGGCTGGGAATGCGACCAGCCCGTCGCAGTTGCGCGACGCTATCAGCTTGTCGAGCGCTTCGATCGCACGCTCGCGCGCCTCGCCCTCGAGCCCCGCGAGCACTTTCGCGGCAGGTCCGATCCGCGAGAGGAATTCGCGCGCATCTGCCGCCGCGTGCTCGCCCTGGCCGACCACGAAGGCGACGTCGTGCGCCTCGCACCTAATCCCCGCCCAGCCCGCGGCACCCAGCGTATCGCGGACGAAATCGGGGTCGGCGAACGAAAACGGCCCCGGCGCGTAGCCCGGGGGCAGCGCCAGCGGCGCTCCCACCGCGGCGGCGGGCTCGGTCGCGAACGGGTTTTCGCCCGCTCCCCGGAAGCACGAGAACGCCAGCCGCGCGCCCGGCGCGGTCACGCTGCGCAAGTGGCGCAGCGCGATGACCGGATCGTCGAAGAACATCACCCCGTGCCGCGAGACCATCAGGTCGGGCGCGCGCTCGGGCCGGTACGTCCCGGCGTCGGCGATGCGGAACGCGACGCGCGCGCGCGGCGGAGCGCGCTCCTGCGCGGCGGCGATCAGGTCGGTCGACAAGTCGATCCCGGTGACGCGCGCGAGCGGGCGCTGGCGAGCGACCGCAAGCGCCAGCTCGCCCGCGCCGCAACCGATGTCGAGCGCTTCCTCTCCGGGCAGGTTGGCGATCAGATCGAGCAGCTGTTCGGTGATCCCGGCGAACGCGCGGTCGGTCATCCGCCACGATTGCGCCCAGGTCCGCCCGACGGTGCTCTGCCATTCCTCAGCGGTGGTCATCAAACATGGGTTAGAGCGCGAACCGGCGCCGGACAAGTGCAGCGAGAATCCGCTTGCGACTCGCCCGCAACAGGCACAGCATCGCCGCATCAGTCCCCCGCGCGTCCGACGCCCGAAGACCCCAGCGCCCGGCGCGCCTCACCACACGAGGAGGCGACGATGGGCAACACCCCTATCCCAGGCAGTTCCAACGGCAGCACAGCCACCCGTGCGGTCGCGCTGGTCGGGCCGGCGGGCACGGGCAAGACCAGCCTGGCCGAAGCGCTGCTGTTCGCGAGCGGCGCGATCAACCGCCTCGGAAGCGTCGAGGCGGGGAGCACGATCGGCGACGCCAGCCCCGAGGCACGCGCGCGCGGAGGATCGACCGAACTCAATCTGCTCAACTTCGAATACCTGGGCGACCGCTACGCGCTGTTGGACCTGCCCGGGGGCACCGGGTTCGCCGCCGATGGCCTCGCCGCGCTGCCCGCCGCCGACATGGCGGTGGTGGTAGTCGATCCCGCGCCCGAGCGCGCCGCGCTGGCCGAACCGATCCTGCGCCGGCTCGACGAGCTTGGCGTGCCCCACGTGATTTTCGTCAACAAGATCGAGAATGCGCGCGCCGGCGCGGTGCGCGCGCTGATCGCCGAACTCCAGCCGATGAGCCGCGAGCCGCTCGCGCTGCGCCAGATACCGATCCGCGCGAAGGACGGCAGCGGCGCCGAGCATGTCACGGGTTACGTCGATCTCGCGCTCGAGCGCGGCTACCGCTACCGCCCGGGCAAGGAGAGCGAACGGGTCGATATTCCCGGCGAACTGCTCGAACGCGAACAGTTCGAGCGCACGCACCTGCTCGAAACGCTCGCCGATTTCGACGATGCGCTGATGGAAGCGCTGCTGATGGACGAGGAGCCCGACGGCGCGGCGGTGATGGCCGATCTTGCCGAAGACACGCGCGGCAATAAAGTCGTGCCGGTCGTGCTCGGCTCGGCGCTGTCGGGGGGCGGGGTCCACCGCCTGCTCAAGCTGCTCCGCCACGAGGCACCCGCGGCTGACGCGGCGGCGGCGCGGGTTGGCATCAACGGCGGCGGCGGCGCGCTCCACGTGTTCAAGATCGCCAACGGCGGCGCTATGGGCCGGCTCGCGCTGGGCCGCGTGCTCGGCGGCGGGCTTGCAGAAGGCGACGAGCTGGTGGTCGGCGGAGAGCCCTCGCGCACCGGCTCGATCTTCTTCGTCCAGGGGGACAAGACCGCCAAGCAAAGTGCGGCGCGCGCCGGCGACGTGGTCGCGGTGGCCAAAGTCGATGGCGCGCGCAGCGGAATGGTGCTCGCGCACAAGGGGGTCGCGGCTTCCGGGGGCGACGCGGTAAGCTACCCCGCGCGCAACGCCGCGTTGGCGATCACCACGCGCGACCGCAAGGACGACGTCAAGCTTTCGACCGCGCTCCACAAGCTGTGCGAGGAAGACCCGGCGCTGCAGTGGTCGCAGGATGACGCCACGCACGAAACGCTGCTGCGCGGGGTCAACGACGACCACCTCGCGGTGGTGCTCGGGCGGCTGCAACGGCGCTACGGGGTCGCGGTCGATACGCGCGCGCCGCGCATCGCCTACAAGGAGTCTATCCGCAAGTCCGCCGCCCAGCGCGGGCGGCACAAAAAGCAGTCGGGCGGGCACGGCCAATACGGCGATTGCACGATCGAGATTCGTCCGCTGGCGCGCGGCGAAGGCTTCCAGTTCGCCGACAAAATCACCGGCGGAGCGATCCCCAAGCAATACATCCCCGCGGTCGAGGCGGGAATTCGCGATGCGATGGCCAAAGGCCCGCTCGGCTTCCCGGTCGAGGATGTCGCGGTGACGCTGACCGACGGATCGTACCATGCGGTCGATAGCTCGGAGCTCGCGTTCCGCACCGCGGGGCGCATGGCGATGAGCGACGCGCTGGCTGGGGCCGCGCCGTATCTGCTCGAGCCGGTGGTCAAAGTCGCGGTCGACACTCCGGGGGGATCAGGGAGCAAGGCCGGATCGGCGCTGTCGAGCCGGCGCGGACAGATCCTCGGGCTCGCGCCGCACCCCGACTGGGCGCGGTGGGAGCGGGTCGAGGCCCTGCTCCCCGAAAGCGCGCTCCACGGGCTCGACGCCGAACTGCGCTCGCTGAGCCAAGGGCTGGCGAGCTTCACCACGGGGTTCGATCACCTCGCCGAACTCGGCGGCAAGCAGGCCGACGAGGTAGTGAAAGCGCGGCAAGGGGAGCACGCTTAGGCGGAGGGGCCGGCCCGGTTTTGACGCCGCGCAACGAAAAACCGGCGCGGGCTCCGTGGAGCGCCGCGCCGGTTCTCGGTTGTCGGGAAAGGACGCCCCCTGGGCTTGGGGACGAGGAGACGCCCTTCCCTTCTCGTAAAGATCAGATGTCGGCGTCCGGGTCCGGACCCGCCATCATCTCTTCGCCTAGACCTTCGGTGCGGCCGCGGATGGCGGCTTCCAGCTGGTCGCAAATTTCGGGATTGTCCTTGAGGTACTGTTTGGCGTTCTCGCGCCCCTGGCCGATGCGGACGCTGTCGTAGCTGAGCCATGCGCCCGATTTCTCGACGATCCCGGCCTTGACCCCAAGATCGAGGATCTCGCCGGTCTTGGAGATGCCCTGGCCGTACATGATGTCGAATTCGACCTGCTTGAACGGCGGGGCAACCTTGTTCTTGACCACCTTGACGCGGGTGGTGTTGCCGACGATCTCGTCGCGGTCCTTGATCTGCCCGGTGCGACGGATGTCGAGCCGCACGCTGGCGTAGAACTTGAGTGCGTTGCCGCCCGAGGTGGTCTCGGGATTGCCGTACATCACCCCGATTTTCATCCGCAGCTGGTTGATGAAGATCACCATGCAGCGCGAGCGGCTGATCGAGCCGGTGAGCTTGCGCAAGCTCTGCGACATCAGCCGCGCCTGGAGGCCGACGTGGCTGTCGCCCATCTCACCCTCGATTTCGGCGCGGGGGACGAGCGCGGCGACCGAATCGATCACCAGCACGTCGATCGCGTTCGAACGCACCAGCGTATCGACAATCTCGAGCGCCTGCTCGCCGGTGTCGGGCTGCGAGACGATCAGCTCGTCGATGTCGACCCCGAGCTTCTTGGCATAGGAAGGATCGAGCGCGTGTTCGGCATCGACGAACGCGGCGGTGCCCCCGCCGCGCTGCGCCTCAGCGATGACGTGGAGCGCGAGCGTGGTCTTGCCCGAGCTTTCGGGACCGTAAATCTCGATCACGCGGCCGCGCGGCAACCCGCCGACCCCGAGTGCGATATCGAGCCCCAATGAGCCCGACGAAATAGTCTCGATCTGCATCGTCTCTTTCGAGCCGAGTTTCATCGCGCTGCCCTTGCCGAACGCGCGCTCGATCTGGGCCAGTGCCGCTTCGAGCGCCTTCTGCCGGTCCATCGTGTCCTTGCCTTCCTGAATCAGCTTGAGTGCCACAGCCATCGGTCGTCCCCTTTGCCTACCGCCGACCAGGAAGGTCAACTGTGACTCGATGTATACGGTTTGTTCCAACAGAACAAGAGGGGAACGAAAAGTTTTTCGGCTCGCCGCGAAAACTCAGATATTCTGCGTTTCTATCTGCAAGCCCGGGATCGTCAGCGCCTCGATCGTCCCGCCCAAAGCCACCTCGCGGCGCTCGCCATAGCCGTCCGGCTTGGGCGACCATAGCTGGTGAAGAGTGCGCGCGTTCACGTCGAGCACCCAATATTCGGGGATGCCCGCCGCAGCATAAAACCCTGCCTTGCGCACCAGATCGTGCTTCAGCGTGGTGTCGGACACTTCCACCGCCAGAACCACCGCCGTGCCGGGCACGATCCGATCGGACCCGTCGTAAGCGGTGAGCACGATATCGGGCTCGAACAGGTTACCGTCGTCGAGTTTTACCGCGACCTCGACGATTGCCGAAAGCGGCGACGCGTTCGCGGTCAACGCGTTGGCCAGCAATACGAAGAGGTTGCTTTTGGCCATCGCATGCGGCCGGAACTGCGAGTTCACGCAGACGATCTCCCCATCGATCAACTCGCTTTTGGAATAGGCGTCGAACGCGCCGCTATCGACGAGGACTAGAAAGTCGCAAACCCTCAGGCGCACGCCGTGCGGACTGGTCGGATCGGAAACCGCAACGTTCATAGGACAATGCTAGCACACGATGAAACACCGGCAAAGCGGTGCCCGGTCACCGCCCCGCCCCCAGCACTTCGCCCACCTTGTCGCCGATCTGCTGGACGCTGAACGGCTTGGGCAGGAACTGCGCGCCGGCCACGCCGATCTCGTTGCGCAGCTGCTCCTCGGCGTAGCCCGACATGAACAGCACGGGCAGCCTGGGCGCGAACTTGCGGATCGCCTTGACCATCGCCGGACCGTCCATCCCGGGCATGACGACGTCGGAAACGACGATGTCGAATTCGCCCCCGCCCTCGACCAGCGCCAGCCCTTCCTCGCCGTCGCGCGCGGCGGTGACGGTGTACCCCGCGCGGGTCAGCGCGCGTTCGGCGACCGCGCGGACCATGTCCTCGTCCTCGACCAGCAGCACCCGCCCGCCTCCGGCCCATTGGCTCGCCGGTTGGGGCTTGGGAACCGATATGGGTTCGTTGTGGACCGGCAGATAGACGCTGAAACTCGCCCCTCGGCCCTGCTCGCTTTCGGCGAAAATGAACCCGTTCGATTGCTTGACGATCCCGTAGACGGTCGAGAGCCCAAGCCCGGTCCCTTTGCCCTGCTCCTTGGTGGTGAAGAACGGCTCGAAAATCTTGGCGAGATGATCGGGGGCGATGCCCGCACCGGTGTCGCGCACGATCAGCGCGGTGTAATCGGCTTGCGGCATGATTGCAGCGCCGATGCGCGCGACGTCCGCGGCGGCGATGCGTTTGGTGGTGAGCGTGATCCGCCCCTTGGCGTCCTCGCCGCGCGCCTGGATCGCATCGCGCGCGTTGACCACGAGGTTCATCACCACCTGGCCGAGCTGCCCCGGATCGGCGCGAACCGGGCCGAGATCGCGGTCGTGCGTCACCACCAGCTCAATCTTCTCCCCGATCAGCCGCTTGAGCATGTGCGAAGCTTCGGACACGACATCGGGCAGCTGGAGCACTTCGGGGCGAAGCGTCTGCTGGCGGCTGAACGCGAGGAGCTGGCGGGTGAGGCTGGCGGCGCGGTTCGAATTGGCGCGGATCTGCTGGATATCGTCGTAATCGCTGTCGCCGGGCGTGTGGCGCAGCAGCATGAGGTCGCAAGTGCCCAGGATCGCGGTCAGGACGTTGTTGAAATCGTGCGCAACCCCGCCCGCGAGTTGCCCCACCGCCTGCATCTTGGTCGCTTGCGCGACCTGACGTTTGAGCCGGGTTTCCTCGGTGGTGTCGGTGAGGCCAAGCAGCACCGCCGCTTCGCCCAGCCCGCGCACTCCGGCAAGGCTCAGCGAAACCGGCTCCTCGGCCTGCGTCTTCAACCGCACCGCGATGTCGCCGGCCGAGGCGGCGCCTTGCGCGAAGCGGCGGATCGCGGCGGACAGCGGGCCTTTGTCCTCCTGGACGACGAGGTCTGTCGGATAGATCGGAGCGGGCTCGCCATCCTGCCCCGCGGCGCGCATGAACGCTGCGTTGGCGAACAGCAGCCGCCCGTCGCGGTCGGCCATCGCCAGCCCCAATGGAAGCTGACCGAGCAGCGCCTCGAGGTGCGGCGAAGCGGTGCCGCCGTCGACCGCGCCGCCGCCGATCCCCGCTCCGGCATCGGCGAGCAGCATCAGCGAGGGAGTGGTGTCGGGATCGGGCTCACCGGGCGCGTCTGGGTCGGCGACGGGAAGGTAGAACATCGTTAGCGGGCCGCCCTTGTCGCCGTCGCGCGCCCAGCCGATTGAATCGCGCTCATCCTGGCGGAGGAAGGCGGTGAACGTCTCGCCGGTCAGCAGCGCCGCGGGATCGCCGGTGGCGCGCTGGGCGAAACCGGCGCTCGCCGCTCGGATCGCGCCGTCGGGATCGACCAGCGCGGCGGCGAGCCCGGCGAACGACAGCGCCCGGCCGAGCTTGCCGTCGAGATGCCCGACGAGTTCGGTCACCGGATCGCTCGCCAGCTCGGGCGCGATCCGCCAGACGAGGAAATCGTCGCCGCGTCCGGCGCGCTCGGCGTTCGCGCTCCATCGCCCGGTCGGGCCGGTGAGCGGCTCGGCCGCGCCTGTGCCGTCGCGCCAGGCGGAGCGCGCCGCCTTGGCCAGCCGCTCGAGCGAATCGTCATCGACCGGCAGCCGCGGCGGGGCATGCGCAGCGCCGAACCATTGTTCGTAACGCGGATTGGCGCAGACCAGCCGTCCGGCCCGGTCGGTAATCGCCACCGCGGCGTCGGCGCGGTCGATCGCGGCGACCGTCACCGACCAGTCGGGCAGCGCGAACTCGGGCTCGCGCGTCGCCGCGGCGGAACGGTCGCGCACCAGGATCACCGCGAGCGCGGCCAGCGCCAGGACCCCCGCGGCGAACCCGACGACGATCAGCGGCTGCCCCGCGACCAGCCACACCAGCCCCAGGCTGAACGCGATGCCGCCCGCGATCGGCAGCCAGTCGGGCAGCCGTCCGCTACGTTCGGCCGCGGCGCTCATGCGGGCGCTTCCGCGGCGCGCGAGGCAGCTTGCCGGTGGCGCACCGCTTTGGCCGCGGCAAGCCGTTGACGGCGCTTGCGTCCGATCCACAGCCGCCATCCGAAGCTCGTCGCCAAGTACCCGACCGAGGCCAGCACCGTCGCGATCACGAACAGCCCGAATGCGGTGGTCAGCACTTCGCCCGTGAGCCGCTGCAACAGGTCGCCGGTCTGCGTGGCGTGGATCGCCTCGTTGATCGGCTGGATTTTGGTCCCAGCGTCGAGATTGAGCAGCCAGTTGCCGAGCGTCCGCGCGAGCGCCACGAGGATCAGGTAGATCGCCGGAAAGCCGATGAAGGTCGCGGCCAGCGCCACCGGGATGTTCGCCCTGACGAACGTCGCCACGAACGCCGCGACGATGAAGTGCGCGCCGGGGATCATCACTCCCACGAACAGTCCCAGCGCCATTCCGCGCGGGACCGAGCGGCGGTTGAAGCGCCACAAGTCGGAGCGCAGCAGCCGCCCCGCGAACGGTTTGAGGAAGCGATTGCGCCCCAGCGTCTCGCGGGTCGGAATGTGGCGTGCGAACCAGCCGTCGGCCATCACTTGTGCTCGCGCATGATCCGCGCCTGATCGCGCTTCCACTCGCGCTCCTTGGTCGTGTGGCGCTTGTCGGCGGCGTTCTTGCCCTTGGCCAGCGCGAGCTCGACCTTGGCGCGGCCGCGGCCGTTGAAATAGATCGACAGCGGGACCAGCGTCATCCCCTTGCGCTCGACCGCGCCGGTCATCTTGGCGATCTCGCGTTCGTGAAGGAGCAGCTTGCGCGGGCGCTTGGGCGCGTGGTTGTGGCGGTTGCCGTGGCTGAATTCCGGGACGTTCGAATTAACCAGCCAGACCTCGCCGCCGCGCACTTCGGCATAGCTTTCGGCGATCGACCCTTCGCCGAAGCGCAGGCTTTTCACCTCGGTCCCGGTCAGCGCGATTCCCGCCTCGAACGTGTCCTCGATATAATAGTCGTACCGCGCCCGCCGGTTCTCGGCGGCGATCTTGTGCTTGTCGAAAGTGGCGGGGGTCGGACGGGCCATCGTGGGGCGGATGTAGGGGGGGAAGTCGCGATGGAAAAGCCCGCATAGAATGCTATTGATGGCTTCGTGACCCAAACAAGCCAGACCAGATCAAAATCGCCAAAAATTAATTGGATCGGCGCGTTCGTTCTTATTGCTCTGGTGGCGTTCGGAGCGGGTTTGACGGTCGCTGATGCGGGTGAGGCACATCACGCCGAATGGCTTGATTTCGCAGGATCTCTGTTGGGAGTGGGCCTAACCATCGGCGGAGGCTTGTTCATTATTGAATGGCAGGCATCGCGGGAGTCTAGGTCCCGAACCCGGCTCTTGCTGGAACTGCTAAACGACGTCGATTCCGAATGCGTCCCCTTTCAATGTGCCAATGAGCCGGCGCTCAAAGAGCGTTATGGCCGGGGAGTGTCGGATCAAATCCGTCGACTAAGAGACTCAGTTGAAAGGGTTCATCAATTCCGGGAAAAGCTCATGCCGGAAACCGCTCAAATGATGCGGGTCAGTGACAAACTGAAAGACTTGTCCTTCGACGCAGTCGAAATCGAGGGTTGGCTCCAGAGCATTCGGTTTTACCCTGCATCTGCGGACCTTGGCGGGTTTAATGCCATGGGGCATCAAATTCAGGGGACAGTGGATGAAGCGCGTAAAATGCTGCGCTAGCATCTCGGCAGTCAGACCAGCCCAGCCTGCTCGAGCGCCGCATCGACCGCCTTGCGCGCCTCGGCGCTGCACGGGATCAGCGGCAGGCGCAGTTCGTCCTCGATCCAGTCGTGGACCCGGCTCAGCGCATATTTGACTGGGCCGGGCGAAGCGTCGTCGAACATCGCGTAGTGAATCGGGTAGAGCCGGTCGTTAAGCTCGCGCGCCTTGGCCAAGTCGTTCGCCGCGATCGCGGCCTGGAAATCGGCGCACAGGCGCGGGGCAACGTTGGCGGTGACCGAGATGCACCCGACCCCGCCCGCAGCCGAGTGCGGCAGCCACAGCTCGTCGTCGCCGCACAATTGGCAGAACGCGCGTTCGATCCCCATCCGGTGGTCGGTGACGCGGCTGAGGTCGCCGCTCGCGTCCTTGATCCCGACGATCCGCTCGGGATATTTCTGGGCGAGCGCGATAACCGTTTCGGGCATCAGATCGGTCACCGTGCGGCCCGGCACGTTGTAGAGCACGATCGGCAGCGCGGTGTTCTCGGCGAGATAGCTGAAATGCGCGATCAGCCCGTCCTGACTCGGACGGTTGTAATAAGGCGCGACGCACAGCCCTGCCGCCGCGCCGCTCTTGCGCGAAAAGTTGAGGTGGAGCCGCGCGTTCATCGTGTCGTTGCTGCCGCACCCGGCGATAACGGGCACGCGCCCCGCGGCCTGCTCGATGCACACCTCGATCACGCGGTGATGCTCGGCATTGCTCAGCGTCGAAGCCTCGCCCGTGGTCCCGCACGGGACGAGCGCGGCCGAGCCGTTCTCGATCTGCCAGTCGACCAGCCGGCGGAACGCGGCCTCGTCCAAACTGCCCCCGCGAAATGGGGTAACGAGCGCGGGAATCGAGCCGGAGAACATGGACTTTGTCCCAGAGGTTAGCCCATGGTCGCGGGCGAGCTTTCGTTCACCGCCTGATAAGGAGCCAAGCGCCAGGATGTCCAGCATGACCCGCAAGACCCTGCTTGCGCTTACCGCCATGCTGGCCGCGTTTCCGGCGGCCGCTCAAGCTCAGTCGTCCGGCGTGTCCGATGCAGGCGCATGGGACCGCGCGCGCGCCGCGCTCCTTTCGTCGCCCTCGTCGTACCCGATGGCGATGCAGATACAGCGCTGGCAGCTGCTGACGAGCTCGGACCGCTTCGGGTTCGCCGATTACGCAAGCTTCCTGCTGACCAATCCGGGATTTCCCGAAGAAGCCAAACTGCGCGGCTATGCCGAAAAGGCGATCGAGCGCGAGCAGGCCGATCCTTCGCGTGTGGCGGCATTTTTCGATCGTTTCGCCCCCCAGTCCAACTCGGCGCGCGCGCAGTACGCGCTCGCGCTGCTGTCGCTCCAGCGGCCGAACGCGATCGACGTCGCGCGCGAGGCGTGGCGCGGCGGGCCGATGAGCGACAGTGCCGAGGCCGCGCTGTCCGCGCTGCTCGCGCGCACGCTGACCCCGGCGGACCACGACGCGCGGATGGAAGCGTTGCTGTGGTCGGGCGGCGCCCCGCAAGCCGAGCGTCAGGCGGTGCTGACCTCGCCGGCGGGCGCGGCGCGGTTCATCGCCCGGCTCGGGATGGTCAACGGTCGCGACCCGACAGCGGCGGGAATCCCGTTCGACGCCGCAGCGCTGAGCGACCCCGGCTACCTCTACAACCGCGCGCGAATGCTGCGCACGCACGGGCGCGCGTCCGAGGCGGTGCAGCTGCTCGCGAACCATCCGGTGATGACCGCGCTTCCGTACGATTCCCGCAAATGGGTGGGCGAACTGCTGACCGACGCGCGCGATGCCGACGCGAACAGCGCGGTGCGGATCGCGATGAGCGTCGACCAGGGCTTCGCTCCGGGCGCCGACATCTCGCGGCTGAGCTTTCCTATCCGCGACGATTATACCTCGCTGATGTGGCTCGGCGGCCAGAAAGCGCTGGCGATGGGCGACGGCGCGCGCGCCGCCCCGCTATTCTGGCGTTACGGCGCTGCCGCACAGACCCCGCAAACGCGCTCGAAGGGGTTCTACTGGGCTGGACGAGCGTTGACACGCGCCGGCGACGGTGCGGGCGCGGCGCGCTATTTCGACATGGCCGCGCAGTATCCCGATCAGTTCTACGGTTTGCTCGCGCTCGAACGGCTGGGCCGCCCGGTGCCGACGCTGGACGCCGCTCCGGCCTCGCTGCCGACGGCGCAGGAACGCGCCGCGTTCAATGCGGCGCCGCTTACCCAAGCCGTTCGGGAGGTCGCGCGCGGGGCCGACTGGCCGACCGCGGTGCGCTTCTTCCGCGAGATTGCCGACCAGGCCGAGAGCGAGTCCGATCACGTCCTCGTCGCCGATCTCGCGCGCGAGACCGGGCGGCGCGATCTGGCGGTGATCCTCAGCCAGGCGGCGGCGGCCAACGGCCACAACGCGTTTGCCGCAATCGGCTTTCCGACGATCCCCAACCCGCCCGGCTCCGACTGGACGATGGTCCACGCGATCAGCCGCCAGGAAAGCCAGTTCGCGATGAACGCGGTCAGCCACGCCGGCGCGCGCGGGCTGATGCAGCTGATGCCGGGCACCGCGCGCGAGCAGGCGGGCAAGCTGTTCCTGTCGTACGACGCGGGCGCGCTGACGAGCGATGTGGGTTACAACATGAAGCTGGGCGGGGCCTATTTCGGGCGGATGATGGATTATTTCGGCGGCAGCTACCCGCTGGCGGTCGCGGCGTACAACGCGGGCGCGGGCAACGTGAACAAGTGGCTGCGCCAGAACGGCGATCCGCGCAGCGGCAGCATCGAGTGGATCGACTGGATAGAGCGCATCCCGCTCACCGAGACGCGCGGCTACGTTCAGCATGTGCTCGAAAACGCGGTGGTTTACGAAGCGATGAATCCGGCGCGCGCTAGTTACACCGGACCCAATCCGATGAGCCACTTTCTGGGCAAGCGCACGCCGGGCTGAAGTGATCGCGTCATCGGATCAGGATCTCATTTCACCTTGATGGATTCGATAATTCTGAGCGCGGTGGGCAGATATTTGGCGTAACTTCCGGCTTCGGCGGTATAGGTAGCCGTGTAGATCACCCCGTTCTTGATCGCGATGTTTTGGAGAATATGCATATCGAATGGCTTGCCATTGATCGGTGTCGTGATGGTACCGTCATAACGCAATGCCTCGACCCCGTTCCACTGGACGTAGCCCAGCCCGACTTGCTTGAAACTGGGATACACGCGGGAAACCTGGGCGAGCATTTCAGGGGTATTATCCCGCACGTTGAAGTCCGGCTGGTCCGACCGCTGGACGCGGAGGTTCACGTTCTCGCGGAGGCGGTCCACCGGGCTATCGAGATAGCTGGTTACGAAGATCGTTCCTTCATCGTCCGGCAACTTGAACTGCCAGTTCGACGGGTACGAAATTACATATCTGAAATCCGGATTGGCGTAGGTTTGCAGGCTGACGCGCGGCTGGGCAGCGAAACCCGGTGGCCCCGCGAGCAGAGCCAAAGCCAATCCGATTGAATGCAGTGTCCGCATTGTCCCCATCCTTCGCTTGCAGACGGAATTTGCATCAGGACAGAGCGATTGGCCAGCGATAGTGACATCGGTCATGACCCCTGACGGCCCCCCGATCACCCCCGCCGGAATGGCCGCGCTGCGGGCTAGGTATGATCTGCTGCTCGGCACCGAGCGCCCGGCGATCGTCGAGATCGTCAGCTGGGCCGCAGGCAACGGCGATCGCAGCGAGAACGGCGACTATATCTATGGGCGCAAGCGGATGCGCGAAATCGACCGCGAGCTGGCGCACCTTGCGCGGCGAATGAAGGCGCTGCGGGTGATCGATCCGGCGAGGCAGCGCGACCGCACCCGCGCCTGGTTCGGCGCGACCGTCGTCATCGCCGATGAGGACGATGCGCGCCTCACCCTCACGCTGGTCGGCGACGACGAGCAGGACGCGAGCGCGGGCAGGATCGGCTGGTCCGCCCCGCTTGCCCGCAGCTTGCGCGGCGCCATGATCGGCGACCTGCGCCGCGTCGTGCTTCCCGGCGGAGAGAAGGAATGGGAAGTGCTGGCGGTCAGCTATCCGGCGCATTAGACGCGAACCGATGCGTAAGGCGATCATCGCGCTGACTTTCCTGACGGTAGCGGCCCCGGCGGCGGCGCGCGATTCGCTCGGGGTTTTCTCGACTTGGGGCGCGTTCCGCGACTCCGGGCAGCGTTGCTATGCGATCGCCAAAGCCGAACCTTCGGCGATGAGCCGCGATTTTCAGCCATATGCCGATGTCGCGATCTGGCCGCGGCGCGGGGTGCGCGGGCAAGTTCACTTCAAGCTGTCGCGCGCGCTGGCGTCAGGATCGCAGCCGCAGTTGGCGATAGGCGGCCAGCGCATGGTGCTCACCGCCAATGCCGCCACCGGCGACGCTTGGGCGACCGACAAGCCCGGCGACGCGGCGATCGTCGCGGCGATGCGCTCGGCCGACGGCATGACCGTTTCGGCGCGCGACGCCAAAGGCCGCGGGTTTTCGAACTCCTGGCGGCTCGCGGGCGCCGCAACCGCGATGGACGCCGCCGCGATCGCCTGCGCGGGGATGCGCTGACCCTTCCCTCGCCCGTCCCTCGCGCCTATATCCGCGCGCTCCCATGACTCAGACTGCTCTCATGTCGATCCCCGGGCAAATCGACCCGGTGCCCGTCGCGCGCGACATCACGCCGCGCGCCGACGGCCGCGCCGATCTGATCGGGCTGCCACGCGCTCGGATCGCCGAGCTGTTCGAGGCTGCCGGGCTCGACCCCAAGGCTGCCAAGCTGCGCGCCAAGCAGGTGTTCCATTGGCTCTACCACCGCGGCGTCACCGATTTCGACGGCATGACCGACATCGCCAAGCCGATGCGCCCGTGGCTGGCGACACGCTTCGTGATCGGCCGGCCGGAGATTGTAGAAGCGCAGCATTCGACCGACGGCACGCGCAAGTGGCTGCTGCGCACCGATGACGGTCACGATTACGAGATGGTGTTCATCCCCGACGAGACCCGCGGCACGCTGTGCGTCTCCAGCCAAGTCGGGTGCACGCTCAACTGCCGGTTCTGCCACACCGGGACGATGCGGCTGGTCCGCAACCTGACGCCGGGCGAGATCGTCGGCCAGGTCATGCTCGCGCGCGATGTGCTGGGCGAGTGGCCGAAAGGATCGATGGCCGGCGGCGCGGACGACGAGGACGACGACAGCGGGCATTACACCGCCGACGGCCGCCTGCTGACCAACATCGTAATGATGGGAATGGGCGAACCGCTCTATAATTTCGACAACGTCCGCGACGCGCTGAAGCTGGTGATGGACGGCGACGGGCTGGCGCTGAGCAAGCGCCGGATCACGCTCTCGACCAGCGGCGTGGTGCCGATGATGGCGCGCGCGGGCGAGGAAATCGGGGTCAACCTCGCGGTTTCGCTCCACGCGACGACCAAGGAGGTGCGCGACGAGATCGTGCCGATCAACCGCAAGTACGGGCTCGACGAACTGCTCGCCGCCTGCGCCGCGTACCCCGGCGCGTCGAACGCCCGGCGGATCACGTTCGAATACGTGATGCTCAAGGACAAGAACGATTCGGACGACGACGCGCGCGAACTGGTGCGGCTGATCAAGGCCTACAAGCTGCCCGCCAAAGTCAACCTGATCCCGTTCAACCCCTGGCCCGGCGCGGCTTACGAATGCTCGGACCCCGAGCGGATCAAGCGCTTCGCCAAGATCGTCTTCGACGCCGGTATCAGCGCGCCCGTGCGCACCCCGCGCGGGCGCGACATCGATGCCGCTTGCGGCCAATTGAAGACCAGCGCGCACAAGGCGGGCCGCGCCGAACTCGACCGCTTGGCCGAGGAGAAGCAGGCGGCGCTCGGTTGAGCGCGGCACCGCGCCCAGCCGTTCTCATCACGGGCGGCGCCAAGCGCATCGGCGCGGAACTGGCGCGCGCGTTCGGCGCGGTGGGCTGGCATGTGGTGATCCATTACGGTCGTTCGGCGAAGAAAGCGGAAGCGCTGGCCGCCGAGTTGCCCTCGGCCGAAATCGTATGCTGCGATCTGTCCGATGGCGACGCGGCGGCCGCGATGATCGAGACACTCGCCGCGCGGCTGCCCGACTGGCGCATGCTTATCAACAGCGCGGCGGTGTTCCGTCCCGACACTGCGCAAGCGCTCGATCCGCGCGTATTCGCCGAAGCGATGCGGCTCAATGCCGAAACGCCGCTGCGCATGACCCAGGCGTTCTTCGCCCACGCTCAAGCGCAGGGCGGACGGCGGGCGATCCAGTTTCTCGACCAGAAGATCGCCAATCCCAACCCCGATTTCTTCTCCTACACGCTCGCCAAGAGCGCTTTTGCCGCCTCGGTGAAGCTTATGGCGATGGCGCAGGCCGACGCTGCGGACCGCGTCTACGGTCTCGCTCCGGGCGCGATGCTGCCGAGCCACGACCAGGCGGCGGAAGAGCACGAGGTCTCGGGCCGGCTCAATCTGCTCGAACGGCTGACGCGCCCCGCCGAGCTCGGCAATGCCGTGCTCTACCTCGCCGAGGGTTGGCTCGCATCGGGCGAAACGCTGTTCGTCGATTCGGGCCAGCACCTGCTCGCCCAGCCGCGCGACGTGCTCTATCTCGCGCGCGGTGAAACCTGACGCCACGCTGTCGGTTATGGCTGTACGTGTAACTTCGCCGCGCAAGGGGCCGAACTGACCATGTCGATGCGGCTCCTCGATTCAACTCTCAAGCGGCTGATCAAACGCGGCACGCTGACCGTTCGCGAATCCGGGGGCAGGATGTGGCATTATGGCCGCGCCGAGCCGGGCTGGCCGGACCTCACGCTGGTGCTGCGCGAGGATTCAGTGGCGCGTTACCTCGCACTCCATCCCCGGATCGGGATGGGCGAGGCCTACAAGGACGGTCGCGCCGATATCGAGGGCGGCGACATCCTCGACTTCATTGCTTTCGTGCGCGCCAACAACCCCTGGGAGCAGCCCGGCGACATCGATCCCGCCGGCAGGCTGCGCCGCTGGCGCAAGCTGATCGCCAGCCGGATCGATCAGATCAACGCGCGCGCGCGGGCGCGGCGCAACGTCGCGCACCACTATGACCTTGGCGATTCGCTCTACGAACTGTTTCTCGACCGCAACCGCCAGTACTCGTGCGCTTATTGGGACGATGGCGTCACCGACCTCGACGCGGCGCAAATCGCCAAGATGGACCATATCGCGGCCAAGATGGCGCTTGAGCCGGGAATGCGTGTGCTCGACATCGGCTGCGGTTGGGGCGGGCTAGCGCTCCATCTTCACCGCCTGACTGGGGCGCAAATCCACGGCGTCACGCTCAGCACCGAACAGATCGCCTACGCCAAGCGCTGGGCGAAGCGCGAGGGCGTCGCGGACAAAGTCACCTTCGAGCTGATCGACTATCGCGACGTTTCCGGTCGGTTCGACCGGATCGTGTCGGTCGGAATGTTCGAGCATGTCGGCCCCCAAAACTTCGGCGAGTTTTTTCGCAAGTGCCACGATCTGCTGAGCGACAACGGGGTGATGCTGCTCCACACCATCGGCCGCCTCGAAGGGCCGGGCGGAACCGACGCGTTCACCCGCAAGTACATCTTTCCCGGCGCCTACATCCCCGCTCTGTCCGAGACCGTCGCGGCAAGCGAGCCGTGCAAGCTTGCGCTGACCGATGTCGAAGTGCTGCGCTTCCACTACGCCAAGACGCTGCGCGTCTGGTACGAACGGTGCGTCGCCGCGCGCGAGGCGATCGTCGCGCTTTACGACGAGCGCTTCTACCGGATGTGGCTGTTCTACCTCGCCGGCGCGGCGACCGCGTTCGAGAACGGCGGGCTGGTCAACTTCCAGCTGCAGTACACCCGCAACCGGGCGATTCTGCCCGTGACGCGGGGCTACATGGCCGACGCCGAAGCGCGATACCGCGACGCGGCATCGCGCTCCTGAGCACTACTTGCCTGCCAGTTCCCGCGCGAGCGCGGGGTTGGGATAAATGTCCTTGAGCGCCTCTTGCACCGCGGCGGTGCTGACCACGACCGTTCGGTTGATATCGCCCTGGTAGCCGTAATTGCCGCCGAGCGAATTGATGTTGCCGTCGAACGCCGCGCCGATCACCGTCCCCGCGCGGTCGATCACCGGCGAGCCCGAATTGCCGCCGATGATGTCGTTGGTGGTGACGAAATCATAGACCACGTCCTTGGCGATCTTCGCGCGGTTGGCGGCGAACCCGCGCGGCAGGTCGAACGGATCGCTGCCCGTGGCGCGGTCGAACGTTCCGCCCAGCGTGGTGACCGCGGGAACGTCGCGCCCGCGTTCCTTCCACCCCGCGACTTTGCCGTAGCTGATCCGCAGCGTGAACGTCGCGTCGGGGTAGACGTCGGCGCCGTAAGCCGAGAAGCGCGCGTCGGCGAGCTTGCCCGCCGAAGCGGCGAGCGGCCCGGTGTAGCTCTCGTCGACCTGCTTCTTGATCTCGCGCATCCGCGCATCGAGCCGCCGCGCATAGACGATCATCGGATCGTTCGAGGCTGCGATCGCCGCCTTGCCGCCCTGCCACAACGCCCGGCGCACTGCGGGGTCGGAAAGGTTGGTGCCCTCGACCAGCCGCTGCGCCAGCGCCTCGGGCGATTCCTTGCCGAGCAGGAGCTTGGTGTCGGGATCGTCGGCGCCCAAGTATTCGCGCGCTTTGGACAAGCTGAACTCGAGCAGCGTGCGGTCGAGCCAGCGGGTCACCGGCTTGTCGTCGAGCACTTGCTTTTCGAGCAGCGGCAGCGCCGAATCGGTATAGCCCGCGAGCCGCTCGCCGTTGGGCTTGACGCGTTCGTCGGCGGCCCGGACCAGCGCCAGCGCGTAGCCGAACAAGTCGCCTTGCGGTGACACGTATCGCGCGGGGAGATAAAGGTTGCGATAGGCCGCGGTCGCGGTGCGAATCTTCCCCCACGGATCGCCGATCGCGGCGTTGCCCGCCGAACGCGCCCTGAGATCGGTTTCGGCCGCGGCCAG
>JBBRER010000030.1:0-18718 GCA_038202745.1 Sphingomonadales bacterium | reverse complement strand
CCACGCCTATTTCAACCCCGACCGCGACATGCCCGCGGGCGCCGAGGCGGTCCACGGGCTGTCGGTCGCGTTCCTTTCGGACAAGCCGCGGTTCCACGAACGCGCCGCCGACCTGATCGAGTTCATCGAGGAATCGATGCTCGTCGCGCACAACGCCGGGTTCGATTTCGCTTTCCTCAACGCCGAGCTCGAGGCCTGCGGAATGGACCCGGTTTGCCGCAGCCGGATGGTCGATACGATCGCGCTCGCCAAAGTGCGCCATCCCGGCGCCAAACTGAGCCTCGACGCGCTGTGCACGCGTTACGGGATCGACCGCAGCCACCGCACCCGCCACGGCGCGCTGCTTGATGCCGAGCTGCTCGCGCAAGTCTATGTCGAGCTCACGGGCGGGCGCCAGATCGGGCTTGAGCTTGCCGCCGAAGCGGCCGACGCGCTGGTTTCGGCGGTGGTCGAGCGTGCGCGCGACCGCGTCTTCCGCCCGGCTCGCCCGCATCGTGCCAGCCTTGCGGAACTTGCCGCGCATTCAGCCTTTCTTGATACGATCAAGGTTCCGCTCTGGCGGGACTGAGCATCCCTGGTTTCGCGGGGGGCCCGTACAACGAAGGAGTAGCCGGCCATGGACATTCGCGTTTCGGGTCATCAGATCGAAACCGGCGAAGCCCTGCAGGCGCATGCCCAGGAACGGCTCGCCGCAATCGTCGAGAAATACTTCGCCCGCGCGCTGTCGAGCCAGGTCACTTTCAACCGCGCCCCCAACGGCGCGTTCCGCTGCGACATCGTCGCGCACGTGATGCAGGGACTCGTGCTCAAGGCCACCGGGCTGGCGCAAGACGCGCACGCCGCGCTCGACGACGCCACCGGCAAGATCGACAAACAGCTGCGCCGCTACAAACGCCGCTTGTCTGATCGCCACTCGCAAGCCGCGCAGGCGCTCAAAGAGGAGGAGGCGGCTTATACCGTGTTCGCCGAGCCCGACGGCGCTTCCGACGAAGCGAGCGGGGAGCCGCCGCTGGTGATCGCCGAAACCCGCGTCGACGTGCCCGAGGCGAGCGTTTCCGACGCGGTGATGATGCTCGATCTGAGGAGCACCAACGCGCTGCTGTTCAAGAACGCGGGCACCGGGCGGCACAACATGGTCTATCGCCGCGGCGACGGATCGATCGGCTGGGTTGAACCGGGTTGACGCGCCCGCTATGGCGCGCCGCGCTTTACCCCCTTGCGCGCGTTTTCCCAGCGATTGACCTGATCCCATGACCGCGCTTTTCACACTCCTTCCCGAAGCCGTCTGCACCGTCGCGGCGAGCGACAAGGCGGCGATTCTCGACCAGCTCGCGCACCGTTTCGCGGGCGTCTACGGGCTCGACCCAGCCACCGTGCTCGAACGGATCGAGGAGCGCGAGAAGCTCGGTAGCACCGGCTTCGGGCGCGGCGTCGCGATCCCTCACGCACGAATCCCCGGTCTGGGCCGCCCCGTCGCCGCCTTTTTTCGGCTCGAGGACCCGGTCGGCTTCGACGCCGCCGACGGCATGCCCGTCGATCTGATCTTCGGGCTGCTCTCGCCCGAGCAGGCCGGCGCGGCGCACCTCCATGCGCTCGCCGCGATCAGCCGGATGATGCGCGACGATGCGATGCACGCCGCGCTCAGCGAAGCGCCCGGCGCCGAGGCGCTGTACGGGCTCCTCTCGAATGTCATCGACCGCGACGCCGCCTGATTCGGCAAGTGCGGGAGCCGCGCTGCACTGGCGCGCGCTCGAAGGACTTTACGCCTCCGCGCCGATCAACGCGCTGTTCACCTCGCGGCTGACGATCACCGCTGCGGGCGTCTCGCGGATCGCGTTCGAGGTCGACGAGCGGCATTTCCACGCCGCGGGCGCGGCGCACGGGACGATCTATTTCAAGATGCTCGACGACGCGGCATTCTATGCCGCCAACACGCTGGTCAGCGACCGGTTTCTGCTCACCACCGCGTTCAACCTCCACTTCACCGCACCGGTTCGCGCCGGGCGAGTCGTGGCCGAGGGCCGCTGGATTTCGGGACGGCGGCGGGTTTACGTCGCCGAAGCGCGGCTGATCGGCGCCGACGGCGAGGAAATCGGCCGCGGCACGGGGACGTTCATGAAAAGCAGCATCGCGCTGTCGGGTTTGCCTGGATACACGCCGTTGCATGGCTGAAATGGACGCCCGGTTGCCTGCGCACCTCGAAGTAGGCGGATGGCTGCGCCGGGCGCAAGCCGTCGGCGGGTTCGGCACGGTGATCCGCAAAGGCGAGCGCGACGCCGGGACGATCCTGATATTAACCATCGAGAGCGGCAGGAACGCTTGTGCTTTCGAGCGGATGCCCACGCCCGACGGGGCTCGCGAATGGGTTGTCACCAATCGCCAAGGTGCTGAAAAACCGCACGAATTCGACGATTGGTTAACGCGGCGCGGCTCGCGCGACCCCGATTTGTGGGTTATTGAACTGGACACCCCGTTAGGGGAACGACTCGTCGCAGAGTCGGGAACCATCGGTTGACCCGACTCCGAGGCGGAATCTAGGGGCGCGCACCTTATTGTTGATTTGTGCGCAGGCGGCGCATGCGGGCATCCGGCCCGCGGCGCAGGCACGCAGACGGGGGGCAGCCGGCAGGTATCGTGCCGGATCGCGCTAGAAACGGCCCTTGTGCCGCTCAGCGATCCGGCCTTCCTGCGCCGGGCTTCCAACCGCCCAAAAAGACGGTCGAATGAGCCGCATTCTCAAGCAGGCCTCCGCTCTCGCGGTGGCCGCCACGCTGGTTACTACTCTGTTCAGCGCTTCGGGTTCCGGCGCTGCCGCGCAGGAGATTTCTCCCGCGGCGATTCAAAGCCCAATTCCGATACCCGTACCGGTGACGGTCGCGACCCCCGTGGTCCAGCCGCTGCCGAGCACCGCCGCGTCGGGCGACAGCGATACCGACACCGCCGCACCTGTGCGCGGCGCTTCCTCGCTGGCCGCGCTGGTCGATGCGCAGGCTTCGCCCGCCGATCTGTCGCGCGAACTCAATTGCCTTGCGGGCGCGATCTATTTCGAATCGCGCAGCGAACCGCTCGCCGGCCAGCTCGCAGTCGGGCGGGTGATCGTCGCGCGCTCGAAGTCGGGCCGCTTCCCCAATTCCTACTGCGGCGTTGTGTTCCAGCGCTCGCAATTCTCGTTCGTCCGCGGCGGCGGCATGCCCGCGATCGCCAAGGCCTCGCGCCAGTGGAAGAACGCCGCGGCGATCGCCCGGATCGCGCACGAAGGCACGTGGAAGAGCCCCGCCGAAGGCGCGCTGTTCTTCCACGCCGCGTATGTCTCGCCCGGCTGGCACCTGACTCGGGTTGCGCGCGTCGAAAACCACGTGTTTTACAGGTAGCCAATCGCCTCCGCGATTGTTGGTCGAAAGCGGCCAAGCAAGAATCTAATCGCGAAACTCCACCCACACCGGCGCATGATCGCTCGCGCGCTCGCGGCCGCGGTGGTCCTTGTCGATCCCGCAGGCGATCAGCCGGTCGGCAAGCTCGGGCGAGAGCAGCGCGTGGTCGATGCGGAAGCCATGATCGCGCTGCCACGCGCCGGCCTGATAGTCCCAGTAAGTCCACACCCCGCCGCGCGGGTTGAGCGTCGCCACCGCGTCCGTCCAGCCCTCGCCGAGCAGGCGCATGTACGCATCGCGCGATTCGGGCTGCATCAGCGCGTCGGGCGCCATCGCCCGCGGCGACCACACGTCGCTATCGTGCGGGATGACGTTGAAATCGCCGGTGACGATCGCGGCGACCTCCTCGGCCATGATTGCGCGCATCCGCGCGCGCAGCCGCTCCATCCACGCCAGCTTGTAGTCGAACTTGGGCCCCGGCGCCGGGTTGCCGTTGGGCAGGTAGATGCACGCCACCCGCACCCCGAAGACTTGGCATTCGAGGTAGCGCGAGTGGAGATCCTCGGGATCGCCCGCGAGCCCGCGTCCGACCTCGACCGGCGCCTCGCCGTCGGCGAGGATTGCGACGCCGTTGAAGCCCTTCTGCCCATGCCAGACCGCCTTGTAGCCGATCGCTTCGAACTCGCCCGCCGGGAAACCTTCGTCCTGCGTCTTGATCTCCTGCAGGCACGCGACCGCGGGGCGGGTCTCTGCGAGCCATTCGAGCAGCCGCGGCAGCCGTGCCTTGATCCCGTTGATGTTGAACGTTGCGATGCGGAGCATTGAACGATTATACGCTGAAGCTCGAACCGCAGCCGCAGCCCGCGGTCGCCTGTGGGTTGGTGACCTTGAACGCCGCACCGCCCAACGATTCGACGTAATCGACGACGCTCCCGGCAACGAGCTCCAGGCTCATCGGGTCGACCAGCAGCCGCACTCCATCGCGCTCGACGATGGTGTCGTCGGCGTCGGGGCCGTCAGCCAATTCGAAACGGTACTGGAAGCCCGAGCACCCGCCCCCGTCGACCGCGAGTCGCAGCAAGGGTTCCTTGCCCTGCTTGCCCGCGATCGCGGAAACCCGCGCGGCGGCGGCGGGACTGAGGGTGAGCGTGGGGGCGTCCATGGCGGTTATGTAGGGAGCGTGGGGGCAGGGCTCAAGCGTTCTGGGCTCAAGCGCTCTGGATATAGCTGCGCATCGCTTCGGCCTCGCTCTCGATCCGGTCCATCCGGTATTTGACCAGATCGCCGATCGAAATGAAGCCGACCAGCCCCTCTTCCTCGATCACCGGCAGGTGGCGGATGCGGCGCTGGGTCATGAGCGCCAACGCTTCGAGCACCGCGGTTCCGCGCGCGACCGAGATCACCGGCGCGGTCATCACTTCGCCGACCGGGCGATCAAGCACGCCAGCGCCTTCCTTGGCCAGCCGGTAGATCACGTCGCGTTCGGAAAAGATGCCCGCGATCGCGCCTCCTTCGGTCACCGGCAGCGCGCCGATGCGCTTCTGCGCGAGCAGCGCGACTGCCTCGCGCACCGGAGTCGCCACGTCGCAGCTGTGGACTTCGCCCGCGGGGCGGCGCTCGATCAGGCGGGCAATCGTCATCGCGCTCTCCCTTGTGATCCGTTGCTTTGCCCGAACGTGCCACGAATGGCGTCATGATGCGAGTCCGCGCGGCTTGTCAGCTTGGCGGGCGCGGCGCATGGGCGCGGCGTGCCGCCGCCGCCCTCGCCGCTCGACGATCCGCGCTCGGCCGCGTTCGCGTGGGCGCGCTACCGCCGGCTGATGAAGTTCATGGGCGCTGTCACGGCGGTCACGGTCGTCGGGGTTTTGCTATACCTGTACCGCTCGGGCGCGCTGGTCTCGATCCACTTCGTCATCGCCACCGCGCTCGGGATCGGGCTTGCGATGATGCTGATGGCCGCGCTGATGGGGCTGGTGTTTCTGTCGCACGGGACCGGCCATGATGCGGCGGTGGCCAACGGCGAGGATGAGAAGCCCGAGTATCGCGAACCGAGGCGCTAGCCCGCGGGTGGCTCCCGCAGCCGGAACTTCTCGACCGGCACCCCGCCGATCAGGTGCTCCTGGATGATCCGCTCAAGCACCGGCGCGGTCGCCGAATGATACCACACGCCTTCGGGATAGACGACCGCGATCGGTCCCGCGAGGCAGACGCGCAAGCATCCCGCCTTGGTCCGCAAGTAGCCGGTGTTTCCATCGAGCCCGAGCTCACCCATCCGCCGCTTGAGGAACGACCAGGCGGCCTGGCCGACTTTGCGCGGGGCGCATTTGGGCTCCTCGGCGTCGACGCACAGGAAGATGTGACGCTGGGTGGAAAAGCCGCCGAGCGCGGCGAGTGCCTGTTCCGCCTGTAAGACCCCGGCTCCGCTCACGCGCTCTGCTTCACTTCCCCAGCCAGCGCTGAAGCCAGGCGAACACCGTCTGGTGCCACTGCTTGGAATTCTTTGGCTTAAGCACCCAGTGGTTCTCGTCGGGGAAGACGAGCAGCTCGCTCGGCACGCCTTTGCGCTGGAGCGCGGTGAACGCGGCGAGGCCTTGGGTGTAAGGAATGCGGAAGTCCTTCTCGCTGGTGATCACCAGCATCGGGGTCTTCCAGTTGGCGACGTAATTGACCGGGTTCCACTTCTCGAACTCGGCGGGGGCTTCGTAATACGGATGCCCGCCGTGCTCCCATTCGTCGAACCACAGCTCCTCGGTTTCGTAAGCCATCGCGCGCGCGTCGAACACGCCGTCGTGCTGGACGAGGCACTTGAAGCGGTCGGGCCACTGCCCCGCGATCCAGTTCATCATGTAGCCGCCGTACGACGCGCCCAGCGCGCAGGCGTTGTCGCCGTCGAGCGAAGCGTCTTTGCTGAGCGCGGCGCCGAGGCCTTTCTGCAAGTCTTCGAGCGGCCCGCCGCCCCAGCTCTTGTTGATCGCGTCGGTGTAGGCCTGACCGTAACCGGTGCTGCCGTGGAAATCGACCGAGACCACCGCGTAGCCTTGGCTGGCGAAAACCCTCGGGTTCCAGCGATTCGACCAGCTGTCGTTGAAGCTGCCTTGCGGGCCGCCGTGGACGAAGAACAGTACGGGCAATTTGCCCGTGGCGCCCGCGGGCTTGTGAATCTGTCCCCACACGGTGTCGCCGTTCGCGCCCGCAAAGCTGAAGCGCTGCGAGACCAGCGGGACGAGCGCGCCAAGCTGCGCGTCATTGGCGTGGCTGAGCTGGCGTCCGGGCTTACCCGCGTCGGCGATATAGACTTCGGCCGGGCTCGCCACCGCGTCGCGCGTGTAAAGCAGCTTGCCCCCCGGAAGCGTCACGACATTGCCGACATGCGCCTCGCTGCGGCCTTTGCCCGCCAGCGCCAGCCGGGCGACTCTGCCGGTCGCCGGATCGATGCGGAACGCCGGGTTGTCGAGCACGTCCTCGGCGGTGACGATCAGGCTTTTCGAATCGGGGGTCCACACGAGCGAATCGACAGAACGGTCCCAGCCGCCGGTCAGCGCGCGCTTCTGTCCGGTCTTGAGGTCCATCAGCTGGACCACCAGCCGGTCGGCCTCGTAGCCCGCGCGCGCCATCGCGGTGTAGGCGAGCCAGTGGTTGTCGGGCGAGGGCGCGGGGTGGTTGTCGGTGGCGAGGTTGTCGGCGGTGATATTATGCGGCGCGCCGCCGTCGAGCGGCGAATGCCACACGTCGATATTGGTCGAGTTCGGCTCGCTGCGGTCGGCCTGGCGCGCGGCGAACCACACCCCGGTCGAGTCGGCGGTCCAGGCCAGGTCCTCGCCGCCGCCGAAGGGCTTGCCGGGGATGTCGCCGGTGAGCTTGCCGGCCGGGCCATCGAGCGCGATGGCATCGCCGGCGGGCTTGCCGTCGGGGGCGAGGCTAAAGACGAAGCCGCGGCTGTAAGTGCCCGGCGTTTCCCACGCGTCCCAGTGGCGCACGAAGCCCGCGCCGTCGGCATAGAGCCGCCCGCTCCCGGGTCCCGGCTCCGCGCCCTTCCCGTCGCCCTCGCAGCCGAGCGTCGCGCAGGTCCGCGCGGTGTCGCCCCACACCACGATGCGCTTGCCGTCGGGCGAAAGCTTGAACCCCGCGACGTCGGTCTTGAACGCGCTCGCCTTGACCGGCGCGGCGGCGGGCGCGGCGAGATCGACAAACCACAGCTGGTCCGATCCCGACTTGTCCGAGATGAACCACAGCCGCTTGCCGTCGGGTGAAAACGCCGCGTCGTGCTCGGCGGCATCGGCAATGTCGGCGACGCGTTCGGGCGTTCCGCCCGCCGCCGCGACGCGCCACAGCCCGGCCTGACGCTTGTAGCTGACCGGATCGGTGTCGGTCTGCTGCCAGACGACCCACCGCCCGTCAGGCGAAGCCGCGGGCGCGGCGACGCGCTTGAGTGTGAGCAAGTCCTCGATGCTCATTGCGCGCGGGGGGCCAGCGGCGAGGGCGGGAGCGGAGACGGCGGCGAGAGCCGCGGCGAGCGCGAATGCGGAGATTTTCATGGGTGGGGGTTAGCGGGTTGCCGGCCGAAGCGAAAGTTCGATCCTCTCCATCGACTTGCAACGGGGAGGGGACCGCTCGCGTAGCGAGTGGTGGAGGGGCCGCGCCGGGACAGCTCCTCCGTCAGCCGCCTGCGGCGTCTGCCACCTCCCCATCGCAAGTCGATGGAGAGGATAGAAAGATTACGCCTTCTTGCCGACGATTCGCGCGATTTCGCTGGCGACCATGCGCTCGACCAGCGGAGGCAGGTTCTTGTCGAGCCACTGGGCAAGCGCCGGGCGGAGCAGCTCGCGCGCCATGTTCTCGAGCGAAGTTTCGCCCGAGCGGACGATCTGCGGCGCGGCGCCGGGCTCGGCGATCACCGCCAGCGCGGCGAGCGATTCGCGCATCGATGCGGTCGCGGTTTCGGGGAGCAACGGCGCATTGGCGCGCGCCTCGTCATCGTCATCGATAAGCTCGCCAGCTTCGGCGAGGTCGAGCACTTCGTCGGCATCGTCGAGGTCGGCGACTTGCATCGGCGCGATGCCGCGCTCCTCGCGCTCGCGGCGTTCGACCGCGGCGCCGACGCGGTTGTCGCGCGCGATCACTTTCTTGATCGATTCGAGGATTTCCTCGACCGACGGTTCCCCTGCCTGGCGCATTTCGGACCCCTTCGCCCCCGGTGTCCCGCGACGGGACAGAATCACGAAGCCGGGATTGAGCCGTCCTGCGCGGGCGTGTCAACGGTTCGCGTCGAGACCGGCTTGGGGTCGGGATCGCGGCTCCAGTCGAAAATCTTGCCGCGTACGCGCTTGTAATTGGTGTCGGGATCGTAAAGCGGCCCGCCGTCGAGCCCGAGATCCTTGGCCTCGGCGCGGCCCATCGCGGCGAGCAGATTGAACCCCGCGACATAGGCGTTGCGCCGCGCGGTGACGAGCTGGACTTGCGCGTTGAGGAACTCCTGCTCGGCATTGAGGATGTCGAGGATCGTGCGGTTGCCGACGGTGTTCTCGGCGCGGACCCCCTCGAGGCTAAGCGTCGCGGCGTCTACCGCGGTTTGCGACGAGACGATCACATCGCCCGCCGATTTCCATTGTGCATAGGCCGAGCGGACCGAGGCGATGACCTGGCGTTCGGCGGCGATCTCCTGCTCAAGCGTCGCGCCTTCGCGCGCTTGCGCCTGGCGCTGCTGCGCGGCGGGGAGCCCGCCCTGAAACAGCGGGATCGTCGCGCGAACGCCGAACTGCGCGGTGGTCTGGCGCTGGGTGAATGTGCCCGCCGGGATCGAGCTTCCGCCCAGCGTGCCGAGGTAATCGGTGTAGTCGGTGCCGGTGAACACGCTCACCCGAGGCAGCCGCCCCGCGCCCGCGACATCGGTGTCGTAGCCCGCGGCCTTGCTCCGCCGGCGCGCGGCGATGAGGTCGGGATTTTCGTCGAGCGCGATCTGCACGGCTTCGTCGGCGCTTCCGGGCAAACCCATCAGTGGCGGCGGCGGCTGGAGGTTGACCGGCGCTTTGCCGACGAGCTGGATGTAGCGCTCGCGCGCCGCGATGAGGTTCGATTCGGCGGTGCGCGTCTGGCTTTGCGCGATCGACAGCCGCGACTGCGACTGCGCGACGTCGGTGCGGGTGAGGTCGCCGATCTGGAAACGGTCGCGCGTCGCGGTGGCATTGACCGTCAGAACCTGGACGTTCGAGCGGTTGAGTCCGACGATCGCCTGGTTCAGAATCACGTCCATATAGGCCGCGACGACCTGGCTGAAGATGTCGGTTTCGGTCCCGCGCAGATCGGCCTGTCCGGCCTCGACTCGCGTCTTCGCGGCCTTGATCGAATTCTTGACCGCGCCGCCCGAAAACACCGGCACCCCGAGCGAGGTCGAGAAATCGAACGCGCGGTGCGGCGCGGTGAAGCTGTTCGAGCTGCGCTTGGCGAACTCGGTATAAGTTGTAGTCCCCGAGAGCGAGGGCAGCCCCGCCGCGCGCGCGATCGGCACGCCTTCGTCGACTGCGCGCTGGGTGGCGCGCGCCGCGTCGAGGGTCGGGTTAGTGCGGTAGGCGAGCTCGAGCGCCTCGCGCAAATCGTCGGCAAACGCCTGCTCGGGCATCAATGCCGCCGCCGCGAGCAACGCGAACCTGAAAGGACGACCCCCCGCCATGCCTTAGAAACTCCAGCGTTTGGGCGCGGCGAATTCCGCCAAGACCGGGATCCCGAGCTCGCCCAGCGCGAGCAGCGCAACCTCGCCCGCGACCTTGCGTCCGATCGCGAGCCGGGTAACCCCGCGTGTAATCAGGCCGGTGACGACGCGCCCGCCTTCGGCGAGCCGCGCGGTGAGCGCCGTGGGAAGCGCCTCTATCGCTCCGTCGATCAGCATCAACGTATAGGCCCCCTTGCGCCGCGCGTGCGCATCGGCGGGGTCGATTTCATCGAGCGAGGCGACCAGCGGGCGGAGCACCGCGGCGAGGTAGCCGCTGCCCCCCGAAACGACGAGCGCGCTGTCGACCGGCGTCGCTCTGGCTTCGACCAGCATCAATCCGTGGACCAGCGGCGCGGCGAGCGAGCGCCCGTTCCCGAGCGGGATCGCGCGGTCGATATAAGCGTGGCCGCGCGCGGCCTGCGGCACGAAATCCTCGCGCGGCACCGCCGCGATTGCCGCGAGCACGCGCGCGTCGTTGACCCCGCTTACGCGCAGCTGGCTGTCGATCATCGCGCGGCGCGCATCGGGCGCCGTGTCGGCCGCGATGTCGGCACGCTCCACAATCAGCGTCATTGCTTGAATCTTCCGCCCTGAACCGTTTCGCGAGCGCTGTATTGCATAAGTAACACAGCCGCGCAATCGCTTTGCTTCTAGGGGAAGCATCGAACCGCGCCAAGCCGCTTTGACGCAGCCGCGGCGCTGCGCGTATGGCGCATTCAGCGGAGCAACGAGGGAGTCGGGCGATGGCCGGAACGGACGCGAGCATGGTGACGATCCGCGAGGCGGACCTCATCGAAAGCGTCGCCGACGCGCTCCAGTACATCAGCTATTTCCACCCGATGGACTACATTCGCGCGCTGGGCGCGGCGTGGGAGCGCGAAGAGAGCCCCGCGGCCAAGGACGCGATGGCGCAAGTCCTCGCCAACAGCCGGATGTGCGCCGAAGGCCACCGCCCGATCTGCCAGGACACCGGGATCGTCAACGTCTTCCTCGCGTGGGGGCAGGAGTGCCGGCTGGAGAGCGACCGCAGCCTGCAGGAGGTCATCGACGAGGGCGTGCGGCAGGCTTACAATAATCCCGACAACAAGCTGCGCGCCTCGATTGTCGCCGATCCGGCGTTCACGCGCCGCAACACCCGCGACAACACCCCTTGCGTCTTGAGCGTCGAGTTCGTCCCCGGGCGCACGGTCGGGGTCGATGTCGCGGCCAAGGGCGGGGGCAGCGAGAACAAATCGAAGTTCAAGATGATGAACCCGTCGGACAGCATCGTCGACTGGGTGCTCGAAACCGTCCCAACGATGGGCGCCGGGTGGTGCCCGCCGGGCCAGCTCGGGATCGGCATCGGCGGCACCTCCGAAAAGGCGATGCTGATGGCCAAGCAGTCGCTGATGGAAGAGATCGACATTCACGAGCTCAAGGCGCGGGGGCCGCAAAGCGACACCGAAGCGCTCAGGATCGAGCTGTTCGACAAAGTCAACGCGCTCGGGATCGGGGCGCAAGGGCTGGGCGGACTGACCACCGTGCTCGACATCAAGATCAAGGAATGGCCGACCCACGCCGCGGGCAAGCCGATAGCGATGATCCCCAACTGCTCGGCCACGCGCCACGCCCATTTCGTACTCGACGGCTCGGGACCGAGCTTCCTTGAGCGGCCCGATCTCGACGCCTGGCCCAAAGTCACCTGGGCGCCCGACAAGGCGGCCAAGCGCGTCGATCTCGACAATCTCACCCCCGAGCAAGTCCAGAGCTGGAACCACGGCGACCGGCTGCTGCTGTCGGGCAAGATGCTCACCGGGCGCGACGCCGCGCACAAGCGCATCCAGGACATGATCGCCAAAGGCGAGCCGCTCCCGGTCGATTTCAAGGGCCGCGCGATCTACTACGTCGGCCCGGTCGATCCGGTGATGGGCGAAGTCGTCGGCCCCGCCGGGCCTACGACGGCGACGCGGATGGACAAGTTCACCGAGATGATGCTCGACCTCGGGCTCTTGGTGATGATCGGCAAGGCCGAGCGCGGGCAGGGCGCGGTCCAGTGCATCGCCAAGCACAAAGTCGCGTACCTGATGGCGGTCGGTGGCGCGGCTTACCTCGTCGCGCGCGCGATCCGCGAATCGCGCGTCGTCGCGTTCGAGGAACTCGGGATGGAGGCGATCTACGAATTCACCGTCCAGGACATGCCGGTGACCGTCGCCGTCGACGCCGCGGGCAACAACGTCCACACCCTCGCCCCGGCGGAGTGGAAGGAGCGGATCGCGAAGGAAGGCTTGCTGACCGGCGGCTAGACCGCTCGACCAACCGGCGACACCGCCCGACGAACCCGCTGGCGCGCTGGGGCGTGCGCGCGGTAAGCCCGTCGCCGCCATGGACGCCTCGACCCAGCCTCCTCCGCGCGTTCCGGCGCGGCTGGTCCTCGCCTCGATCGTCGCGGTGTGGCTGTGTTATCTGGTGCTGACCACGCTGCGCGGGGTGTTCGTCGGGCTCGAACTTCATAACGAGCTGTTCGTGCGGCGGATACTGGTGACGCTTGCCTCGATGGGAGTGACGCTGCTGATCTGGCCGATGCTCCGCCTGCTCGATACGCGGCCGGTGTGGAAGCAGGCAATCGTCGTGCTGGCGATCGCGCTGCCCGCCAGCCTGGCGCTCGCGGGGATCAACCAACGGGTCTTCGCCGATATTCAGGAGCAGGTTCAGTCCAAGATCGGCGAGCGTGAAGGCCTGCGCGTCCGCAGCGACGAATCGGGAAACCTGCTGATCGATCCGCTCAACCGGCCCGATGCCGCTTCCGCGCCGTCCGGCGAAGCGTCCGGCGATGCGGCGAGCCCGGCGCCGGCCCGGGAAGCCGCAGTCACGATCAGGCGCGCCGCGGTGCAGGCCGGCCAATGGCGTCAGCTGACCGATCTCGCGCTCAGCCGCTACTTCATCCTGCTCGCCTGGGCGGCGCTCTATTTCGCGCTCGCAGCGGCGGCGCAGGCGCGAGCGGCCGAGCGCCGCGAGGGCGATTATCGCCGCGCCGCCAAGGCCGCCGAGCTGCGCAGCTTGCGCTACCAGGTCAATCCGCACTTCCTGTTCAACACCCTGAACTCGCTCTCCGCGCTGGTGCTTACGGGCAAGCCCGACAAGGCCGAGACGATGATCCAGACGTTGTCGACATTCTACCGCCGCAGCCTCGCCGACGAGCCCACCGCCGACGTCGCGCTGGCGCAGGAGATCGAGCTGCAGAAGCTCTATCTCCAGATCGAGGGGGTGCGCTTCCCCGAGCGGCTGCGGACGCGCTTCGACGTGCCGGACGCGCTCGGCGACGCCTGCGTGCCGGGAATGCTGCTCCAGCCACTGGTCGAAAATTCTGTCAAATACGCGGTCGCGCCGACGCGGCGGACGGTGACGATCGTCATCGCGGCGCGCGAGGAATACGGGCGGCTGGTGCTGACGGTGTCGGACGACGGTCCGGGAGCGGCTTCCAGGACGCGAGACCGCGGCACCGGGATCGGGCTCGCTAACGTCCGCGATCGCCTTGCGGCGCGCTTCGGCGATGCCGCCAGCGTCGCCAGCGAAGCAGGCGCGGGCGGCGGCTGGCGGACGGTCGTGCGCCTCCCGTTGCTGCGCCATGATTGACGCCCGCTTGCGCACGCTGATCGTCGACGACGAACCGCTGGCGATCGAGCGGCTCGAGGTGATCTGCCGCGCGCTGCCGCAAATCGAAGTCGTCGGGACCGCGCTCGACGGCGCGGCGGGGCTCAGAATGGCGGGCGCGCTGGCTCCCGACCTCGTCCTGCTCGACATGACGATGCCCGAAGCCGACGGGCTGACCGTCGCGCGCGGGTTGGCCGAAGGCGACAATCCCCCGGCGGTGATCTTCGTCACCGCGCACGACAACTTCGCGGTCGAGGCATTCGATCTCGACGCGGTCGATTACGTGCTCAAGCCGGTCACCGCCGAGCGGCTCGAGCGGGCGGTCGGGCGCGCTGTGGCGCGGCGCGGCGCGCGTAGCCGCGGCAAAGGCGACTGGCTGAGCGAATTCTGGGTGCCGTACCGCAGCGAACTGCTGCGCATCGCGGCGGCCGACGTCGACCGGATCGACGCCGAACGCGATTACGTGCGGCTCCACGTCGGCCAGAAGGATGGCGCCTCGCGCAGCTATCTGCTGCTCCAGACCGTCTCGGGGATCGAGGCGCGGCTCGATCCCGCGCAGTTCATCCGCCTCCACCGCTCGGCGATCCTGCGCCGCGACCGGATCACCGGGCTGCGCCACGACGGGCTCGGGGTGTGGTCGGCCGAGCTTGCCGACGGCAGCGCGGTACGGATCGGGCGGACCTATCTGGCCAAGGCCAAGGCCATGGCCGGGCGCTGAGGCGGGTGAGGAAACGGACCCGGCCCGGCGTTCTTTCGGTTTCGGGCCCGGCCCGGCGTTTTTGGATTCGGACCCGGCCCGGCAAGGGGACCGGTTACCGGGTCCGGTCCGGCGGGTTAAGTTCCGCGCCGAACGAGTTGTCGCTGGATTTGTTCGCGCACCGCATCGAGGCATTGCCGGCGCGCTTGCGCCGCGGCGAGGCGAGATTCGCTCGCGGTCTCGCCCGCGCAGACTTGCGCCGCCGCGCTGCGTGTGCGCCGGTCGAGCGCGGCCTTGCCTTCGGCGCTGGCGAGATCGAGATCGCCGGTCTTGACCGTAACCCCGTCGCTGCTCGCGGCCAGCACTGCGGCGGGCGCGGCCGCGATCGTGACCGCGATGGCCATCGCTGCGCATGTCAGTGCCTGTTTCATCGTGCGTTCCTTCCCTGATGAGCCCCACGCCCTGGACCCTACCGCCGCCCACGCCGCGCGCCGCTCGTGCTCGTCCGAAGTGCGCCGCGCACCGACCGGCGCCGTGCCGCGCCGACGAACCGCATCGTCGCACCGCCGGGCGTCGCGGCGATTAGCGCGCTGGCGCATCGCCCGCCAGCGCGTATGGATCGCGCCATGGCGCTGGTGATCATCTTCGTGCTTGGAGTCGCCAATTTCGCGATGCACAAGGCGGTGCTCGAAAGCGGCCACCCGATGGTCGGGATGGCGCCGTGGTACTTCCACTTGCTCGGCGGCCGGGTCAGCCTCGCGGTCGAGTTCCTGATGCTCTTGGGAACGATGCTGATGGTCGCCTACGGCACACCCGGGTGGGGGTGGTTCTACGCACTCTACAGCGTCGCCAACGCGGCCTCGGCGTGGCTGATCCTGTCGGGACGGATCTGAGCGTGCCGGGAACCTTCGGCCCGGGGCGGCGCTGTCACCCGAAGACATTTTCGGAGCCTCGATGATCGCGCCGCTTACTTTGTTCCACATCAGCGATCTGCACTTCGGGCTCGAAGACCCGCGCGCGCTCGCCTTCTTCAAGAGCGAGCTGGCGCGCGAGCGCCCCGCCGCGGTGCTGATCACCGGCGATCTGACAATGCGCGCGCGCGATCGAGAGTTCGCCGCGGCGTGCCGGTGGATATCCGATCTCGACGTTCCGGTGACGGTCGAGGTCGGCAATCACGATTTGCCCTATTTCAACCTCGTCGAGCGCTTCACCGATCCCTATCGCCGTTTCCGCACGATCGAGAAGCTGATCGAAAAGCAGCTCGATCTGCCCGGGCTGGCGGTGGTGCCATTGAAGACCGTGACGCGCGCGCAGTGGCGCTGGCCGTGGTCGAACGGCTGGGTGACCGACGCTGCGCTGGCCGATACGCTCGCCGCGCTCGACGCGCTGCCGGCGGGCACCCGCGCGATCGTCACCGCGCACCACCCGCTGACCGAGCGCGACCCCAGGGGCAAGCTGCTGACGATCGGCGGGACACGCGCCATGGAAGCGCTGGCTAAGCGCAAGGTACTCGCGGTGCTCTCGGGCCACGTCCACGATGCCTTCGATCTGACGCAGGAAACCCCCGCCGGCCCGCTCCGGATGATCGGCGCGGGGACGCTGTCCAAGCGCATCCGCTCGACCCCGCCGAGCTTCAACGCGCTGAGCGTGAGCGAAGCCGGCATCGAGGTTCACGTCCGCAATTTCGAAGCGGTGCCGACGCCCGCGATGCAGATCGACGCCGTCCCCGAAAATGCGCTTCCCCCGCGCGGGCCCGAAGACCCCGTCGCACCCGTCGCGGCCGTGCCTGCGGTCGATCCGCCGGTGCACTAGACCCGCCTCGCCGTCGGCGGTAACATCCGCTCCGGTCGCGTCCGCTCGGGGGAGCAAGCGCATGAGCTTCGACACCGCAATCCTGCTGGCCATCGTCGCCGCGTTCTTCGTGTTCATGGCGGTCGAGGCGCTGCTGCCTTCGGGCCGCGACATGCCGCAGGTCCGTCACTGGCGGCTGATCGGGGCCGGCGCGTTCGCGGTCACGCTGGCGGTGTTCGTCGGCGCGCCGTTGCTGCTCGTGCCGCTCCTGCCCGCGAGCATGACGCTGATCGACTTGTCGAGCTGGGGTAGCTGGGCGTTCGTGCCCGTCTGGGTGCTGACCACGTTTCTTGGCTACTGGGCGCACCGGGTGATGCATTACTTCGACGTGCTGTGGCGCGCCGGGCACCAGCTCCATCACAGCGTCGCGCGGGTCGATATCGGTTCGGCGATGCTGTTCCACCCGGTCGACGCGATCGCCCAGCAAGTCCTCGTCGGGCTGCTCGCTGCGGGTGTGCTCGGGGCGAGCGCGCATGCCGCGGGGTGGGCCGGGCTGTGGGGCACGCTCGTCGCCTACTACCAGCACTGGAACGTGCGCACCCCGGCGTGGACCGGGTGGTTCATCCAGCGCCCCGAAGCGCACATGCTCCATCACCAGAAGGACGTTCACGCGCGCAACTTCGGCGACATGCCGCTGTGGGACCGCCTGTTCGGGACTTACGCCGCGCCGACCGGTGAGCCGGTAGCGCTCGGCTTCGAGCCCGAACGCCGCCGCCGCTGGCTGGCGATGACGGCGATGGTCGATGTCAACAAGGCGGCGGGACCGGCGAAGGGCCGCATTTCGCTCTAGAGATGCGAAAAGGGCGGCCCGTTGCCGGACCGCCCTTCCTTCTCCGCCGTCGCGGAAAACTGGTGAACGCTTAGCGCTTCGAGAACTGGAAGCTCTTGCGCGCTTTGGCCTTGCCGTACTTCTTGCGCTCGACCACGCGGCTGTCGCGGGTCAGGAACCCGGCGGCCTTGACCGTGGGGCGCAAGTTGGGCTCGAACTTGGTCAGCGCCTGGCTGATGCCGTGCTTGACCGCGCCCGCCTGGCCCGAAAGCCCGCCGCCCTTGACTGTGGCGACGATGTCGTACTGGCCTTCGCGCTCGGTCACCTGGAACGGCTGGTTGATCACCAGACGCAACGTCGGGCGCGCGAAATAGGTTTCCTGATCGCGCCCGTTGACGGTGACTTTGCCCGAGCCGGGCTTGAGCCAGACGCGCGCGACCGCGTCCTTGCGGCGCCCGGTGGCATAGCTGCGGCCTTGCGCGTCGACCTGCTTTTCGCGCAGGATCGCGGGAGTGGACGGCGGGGCCGGGGGTGCGAGCGGAGCGGCCTCACCCTCGGCCGCCGCTTCGGTGGGAGCGCCGCCGGCGAGCTGGCCGAGATCGGCGAGGTCGGTGACGGTCTGGGTGTCAGTCGTATCCGGCATCATGCGCCCACCTTGTTCTTGCGATTCATCGAAGCGACGTCGAGCGGCTCGGGCTGCGTGCCCGCGTGCGGATGCTCGGCGCCCGCGTAAAGGTGCAGTGCGCGCATCTGGTCGCGCCCCAGCGGCCCGCGCGGAACCATCCGCTCGACCGCCTTTTCGAGCACGCGTTCGGGGAACCGGCCCTCGAGGACTTTGTCAGCGGTGACCGCCTTGATCCCGCCGACATACCCGGTGTGCTTGTAGTAGGTCTTCTGCTTGAGCTTGTTGCCGGTCAGGCGGACTTTGCCCGCGTTGATGACGACGACATGATCGCCGCAATCGACGTGCGGGGTGAAGCTCGGCTTGTGCTTGCCGCGCAGACGATTGGCGATGATCACCGCGAGGCGGCCGACCACCAGGCCGTCGGCATCGATCAGATGCCATTTCTTTTCCACCTCGGCCGGTTTGATCGACCGGGTGGTCTTGCTGAGCGCCTTCATGGCTGGTGCAGTCCTTTTGCAAACGCGCGCGCAGAATCGGCTCGGCCGTTCCGCGAGAGGCGGCCCTTTCGTGGAAAGCGCGTTGCAAGTCAAGCAAACCGCGGGTTTGCCGAGAGGTAAAATAATACCGTGAGCTAGGGCCGGGCGGGCGATGGAGCGAACGTCCACTCCTCGCGGCTGGTCCGCCGCACCCCGCCAAGCTCGGTCGTGACCGTGCGCGCAACCTGGCGCGGGAGGCCGCCGGCGAGCCGTCCGCCGACTTCGGTGACCACCGCGACGCTGCCCGCGCCGCCGCCGGGGAGCGCGACATCGCGGCGCGTCTCGGTCCGGTCCTGCGCCGGGTTGAACAAGTCCTCGGGCCACGCGGCCGGTCCGCCCGACGCGGTCAGCGCGGCGATGAAGCGCTCGGCAGCTTGGGCGTCCGCGGTTCCCAGCCGCGCCTTGCCGAGCACCGCGCGCGCCGCCTCCGCTCCCGCCGAGCGCGTAGATTGGACGTGCGCCGCCGTCGCCAAGATCAGCCGTCCGGCGGGGTCGAGCCGCAGCGGGAACGTGTCCTCGCGCCGCGCTTCCTC
>JBBRER010000029.1:0-18719 GCA_038202745.1 Sphingomonadales bacterium | reverse complement strand
GGATCACTTACGCCGCGCCGATGAAAGTCACGCTGCGGCTGATCGTGTTCGAGGTCGATGCCGAAACCGAGACCCGCTCGGTGCTCGATATCAAGGAGCAGGACGTTTACATGGGCGACATGCCGCTGATGACGGGTAACGGCACCTTCATCATCAACGGCACCGAGCGCGTGATCGTCAGCCAGATGCACCGCTCGCCGGGCGTGCTGTTCGATCACGATCGCGGCAAGACGCACTCGAGCGGCAAGTATCTGTTCGCGGCGCGGGTGATCCCCTATCGCGGCTCGTGGCTCGACTTCGAATTCGACGCCAAGGACATCGTCAACGTCCGCATCGACCGCAAGCGCAAGCTTCCGGTGACCGCGCTGCTGTATGCGCTCGGGCTCGATTCCGAAGCAATCCTCGATCACTTCTACCAAACCGTGACGTGGAAGCGCGGCGCGAGCAAATCGGGCGGCGGCTGGCGCGTGCCGTTCGTCGCCGAGCATTGGCGCGGGACCAAACCGGCGTTCGACATCGTCGATGCCAAGTCGGGCGAAGTCGTGTTTGCCGCAGGCCAAAAGATCAGCCCGCGCGCCGCGACCAAGGCCGCCAAGGACGGCCTGTCGGAACTGCTGATCCCGACCGAGGAAGTGCTCGGCCGCTATGCCGCCACCGACGTCATCGACGCGAAGACCGGGCGCATCTGGATCGAGGCGGGCGACGAAGTTTCGCCCGACAACCTCGCCGCGCTCGATGCGGCAGGCATCGACCACCTCGACCTGCTCGACATCGATCACGTCACCACCGGCCCGTGGATCCGCAACACGATGAAGGCCGACAAGGCCGAGGATCGCGACCACGCGCTCGCCGACATCTACCGCGTGATGCGCCCGGGCGAGCCGCCGACGCGCGAAACCGCCGACGCGCTATTCGCCGGGCTGTTCTTCGATGCCGACCGCTACGACCTCAGCGCGGTGGGCCGGGTCAAGCTCAATATGCGACTCGGGCTCGACGCCGAGGACACCGTCACCACGCTGCGCACCGAGGACATCCTCGCGGTGGTCAAGGAGCTGGTCGACCTCAAGGACGGCAAGGGCGAAGTCGACGACATCGACAATCTCGGCAATCGCCGCGTGCGCTCGGTCGGCGAGCTGCTCGAGAACCAGTACCGCGTCGGCCTTTTGCGCATGGAGCGCGCGGTCAAGGAGCGGATGAGTTCGGTCGACGTCTCGACCGTGATGCCCAACGATCTGATCAACGCCAAGCCCGCGGTCGCAGCAGTGCGGGAGTTCTTCGGCTCCTCGCAGCTTTCGCAGTTCATGGACCAGACCAACCCGCTGTCCGAAGTGACGCACAAGCGCCGCGTCTCCGCACTCGGGCCGGGCGGTCTGACGCGCGAACGCGCAGGCTTCGAAGTCCGCGACGTGCATCCCACCCACTATGGCCGGATTTGCCCGATCGAAACTCCCGAAGGGCCGAACATCGGGCTGATAAACTCGCTTTCGACCTTTGCCCGCGTCAACAAGTACGGGTTCATCGAAACCCCGTACCGCCGGGTGATCGACGGCAAGGTTACCGGCGACGTCCGTTACCTGTCGGCGATGGAGGAGCAGAAGCACGTCGTCGCGCAGGCCTCGGCCGAGCTCAACAAGGACGGCAGCTTCGTCGAGGAGCTGATCTCGGCGCGCGACAGCGGCGAATTCGTGATGGCGCCGCGCGACACCGTGACGCTGATGGACGTCTCGCCCAAGCAGCTCGTCTCGGTCGCCGCCTCGCTGATCCCGTTCCTCGAGAACGACGACGCCAACCGCGCGTTGATGGGATCGAACATGCAGCGCCAAGCGGTGCCGCTGATCCAGGCCGAGGCGCCGTTCGTCGGCACCGGCATGGAAGAGACCGTGGCGCGCGATTCGGGCGCGGCGATCTCTGCCCTTCGGGGAGGCGTGGTCGATCAGGTCGATGCGGCGCGCATCGTCATCCGCGCCGCGGGAGATATCGAGGCGGGCAAGTCGGGCGTCGATATCTACACGCTGCAGAAGTTCCAGCGCTCGAACCAGAACACCTGCATCAACCAGCGCCCGCTGGTGAAAGTCGGTGACGTGATCCACGCCGGCGACGTGCTCGCCGATGGGCCCTCGACCGAGTTCGGCGAACTGGCGCTGGGACGCAACAGCCTCGTCGCGTTCATGCCGTGGAACGGCTACAACTACGAAGATTCGATCCTGATCTCGGAGCGGATCGTCAAGGACGACGTCTTCACCTCGATCCACATCGACGAATTCGAGGTCATGGCCCGCGACACCAAGCTTGGGCCCGAGGACATCACCCGCGACATCCCCAACGTCGGCGAGGAAGCCTTGCGCAACCTCGACGAGGCGGGAATCGTCTACATCGGCGCCGAAGTGCACCCGGGCGATATCCTCGTCGGCAAGATCACGCCCAAGGGCGAATCGCCGATGACTCCGGAAGAAAAGCTGCTCCGCGCGATCTTCGGCGAAAAGGCCAGCGACGTGCGCGACACCTCGCTCAAGCTCCCCCCGGGCGTCTCGGGCACGATCGTCGAAGTGCGCGTGTTCAACCGTCATGGGATCGAGATCGACGACCGCACCCGTGCGATCCAGAACGAGGAAATCGAACGTCTCGCCAAGGACCGCGAGGACGAGCGCGGCATTCTCAACCGCGCGACTTACAACCGCCTGCGCGAGATGCTCGTCGGGCAAGTCGCCGCGGCCGGGCCCAAGGGCGCCAAGAAAGGCGCCAAGATCGACGAAGCCGCGCTGGGCGAAGTCGATCGCCACGACTGGTGGAAGTTCGCGGTCGCCGACGACAAGGTCCAGGGCCGGCTCGAAGCGGTCAAATCCCAGTACGACGAGACCATCAAGACGATCCAAGACAAGTTCGAGGACCGCAAGGAAAAGCTCGAGCGCGGCGACGAACTCGCTCCCGGCGTGCTCAAGATGGTCAAAGTGTTCGTCGCGGTGAAGCGCAAGCTTCAGCCCGGCGACAAGATGGCCGGCCGCCACGGCAACAAGGGCGTGATCAGCCGCATTCTGCCCGCCGAGGACATGCCGTTCCTCGCCGACGGGACCCCGGTCGACATCGTGCTCAACCCGCTGGGCGTGCCGAGCCGGATGAACGTCGGGCAGATCTTCGAAACGCATCTGGGCTGGGCCGCGCGCGGTCTTGGTCAGCAGATCGGCCAGGCGCTCGAGGACTGGCGCGAGGCCAATCCGGACGCCAAGCCGAACAAGGCGCCGAGCGCGGTGATCGACAAGCTCAAGGACATCTACGGCGAGCGCTATCACGCCGAAATCGACGCGCGTTCACCCAGCGAAGTCATCGAGCTGGCCGAAAACCTGCGCGGCGGGGTCCCGATGGGCACCCCGGTGTTCGACGGTGCGCGCGAGGCCGACGTTTCGGCGATGCTCGCCAAAGCCGGGCTCGACACCTCGGGCCAGGTCGATCTGTTCGACGGGCGGACGGGCGACATGTTCGACCGCAAGGTGACCGTGGGCTACATCTACATGCTCAAGCTGCACCACTTGGTCGACGACAAGATCCACGCGCGTTCGATCGGGCCGTACTCGCTCGTCACCCAGCAGCCGCTGGGCGGTAAGGCGCAGTTCGGCGGACAGCGCTTCGGCGAAATGGAGGTCTGGGCGCTCCAGGCTTACGGCGCGGCGTACACCTTGCAGGAAATGCTCACGGTCAAATCCGACGACGTCGTCGGGCGGACCAAAGTCTACGAAGCGATCGTTAAGGGCGACGACACGTTCGAGGCGGGAATCCCTGAGAGCTTCAACGTGCTCGTCAAGGAAATGCGCAGCCTCGGGCTCAACGTCGAGCTGTCCTCGCTGGTCGATCCCAACGCCGAGATCGACGCCGAGATGGCCGCGCGCTCAGGAGAATAGGTGCGGGCGGCCGGCACTGGCCGCCCCTCCGCTTCTCCGACCGAAAATTCACCCTTCGAGGGATGTGACAAATGAACGACCTGACCAAATTCACCAACCAGATCGCCAAGCCCGAGACCTTCGACCAGATCCAGATCGGGCTGGCGAGCCCCGAGCGCATCCGCAGCTGGTCGTTCGGCGAGATCAAGAAGCCCGAGACGATCAATTACCGCACGTTCAAGCCCGAGCGCGACGGCTTGTTCTGCGCGCGCATCTTCGGTCCGGTGAAGGACTACGAATGCCTGTGCGGCAAGTACAAGCGGATGAAGTACAAGGGCGTAGTCTGCGAGAAGTGCGGGGTCGAGGTCACCGTGACCAAAGTCCGCCGTGAGCGCATGGGCCACATCGAGCTCGCCGCGCCGGTCGCGCACATCTGGTTTTTGAAGTCGCTGCCTTCGCGCATCGGCCTGCTGCTCGACATGCAATTGAAGCAGCTCGAGCGCATCCTTTACTTCGAAAGCTACGTCGTCACCGAGCCCGGGCTGACGCCGCTCGAGAAGTACCAGTTGCTGACCGAGGACGAGCTTTACGAGAACCAGGACCAGTACGGCGAGGATTCGTTCACCGCCGGGATCGGCGCCGAGGCGGTCAAGCACATGCTGATCAGCCTCGACCTCGTCCAGGAGCGCGACGACCTGATGGAAGAGCTCAGGACCACCAAGTCCGAGCTCAAGCCCAAGAAGATCATCAAGCGGCTCAAAGTCGTCGAATCGTTCATCGATTCGGGCAACAAGCCCGAATGGATGATCCTCGACGTCGTCCCGGTCATCCCGCCCGAACTGCGCCCGCTGGTGCCCTTGGACGGTGGCCGTTTCGCGACCTCGGACCTCAACGACCTCTACCGCCGCGTAATCAACCGCAACAACCGGTTGAAGCGGCTGATCGAGCTGCGCGCGCCCGACATCATCGTCCGCAATGAAAAGCGCATGCTTCAGGAAGCGGTCGATGCGCTGTTCGACAACGGCCGCCGCGGGCGGATCATCACCGGCGCCAACAAGCGTCCGCTGAAATCGCTCAGCGACATGCTCAAGGGCAAGCAGGGCCGCTTCCGCCAGAACCTGCTCGGCAAGCGCGTCGACTATTCGGGCCGCAGCGTGATCGTCACCGGGCCGGAGCTCAAGCTCCACCAGTGCGGGCTGCCCAAGAAGATGGCGCTCGAGCTGTTCAAGCCGTTCATCTACGCCCGGCTCGACGCCAAAGGCCTGTCGATGACGCTCAAGCAGGCCAAGAAGTGGGTCGAGAAGGAGCGCAAGGAAGTCTGGGACATCCTCGACGAGGTGATCCGCGAGCATCCGGTGCTGCTCAACCGCGCGCCGACGCTCCACCGGCTCGGCATCCAGGCGTTCGAGCCGGTGCTGATCGAAGGTAAGGCGATCCAGCTTCACCCGCTGGTCTGCTCGGCGTTCAACGCCGACTTCGATGGCGATCAGATGGCGGTCCACGTCCCGCTCAGCCTCGAAGCGCAGCTCGAAGCGCGCGTGTTGATGATGAGCACGAACAACATCCTCAGCCCCGCCAACGGCAAGCCGATCATCGTGCCTTCGCAGGACATGGTGCTTGGGCTCTACTATCTGTCGATGGACCGCGAAGGCGAGCCCGGCGAGCAGATGATGATGTCGGACATGGCCGAAGTGCACCAGGCGCTCCACGCCGGGGCGGTGACGCTGCACTCGAAGATTATCGCGCGCGTCCCGCAGACCGACGAGCAGGGCAACGAATATCAGAAGCGGTTCGAGACCACTCCGGGCCGGATGCTGATCGGCGAATGCCTGCCCAAGTCGCACACCGTGCCGTTCGACGTCGTCAACCGGCTCCTCACCAAGAAGGAGATCGGCGACGTCATCGATCAGGTCTATCGTCACACCGGGCAGAAGGACACGGTGCTGTTCGCCGACGCGATCATGGCGCTGGGCTTCCGCCACGCGTTCAAGGCGGGCATATCGTTCGGCAAGGACGACATGATCATCCCCGACAGCAAGGACGGGATGATCGAGCAGACCAAGGGCCTCGTCGCCGATTACGAGCAGCAGTATCAGGACGGCCTGATCACCCAGCAGGAAAAGTACAACAAGGTGATCGACGCCTGGAGCCGCTGCGGCGACCAGGTCGCCAACGCCATGATGGAAGAGATCAAGGCGACGCCCAAGGACGAGCACGGGCGGCAAAAGCCGGTCAATTCGATCTACATGATGTCGCATTCGGGCGCGCGCGGTTCGCCGACGCAGATGAAGCAGCTTGCCGGTATGCGTGGGCTGATGGCCAAGCCCTCGGGCGAGATCATCGAGACCCCGATCATCTCGAACTTCAAGGAAGGGCTGACCGTCCTTGAATACTTCAACTCGACCCACGGCGCGCGCAAGGGCCTCGCCGACACCGCGCTCAAAACCGCGAACTCTGGGTACCTGACGCGGCGGCTGGTCGATGTGTCGCAGGACTGCGTCGTCGTGATCGAAGATTGCGGGACCGAGCGCGCGCTCGAAATGCGCGCGATCGTTCAAGGTGGCGCGGTTATCGCCAGCCTTGCCGAGCGCATCCTCGGGCGCACGCTGGCCGAAGACATCGTCGACAAGGACGGCACCGTGATCGTTCCCGACAAGACGCTGCTCGACGAAGCCGCGGTCGCCAGGATCGAGGCCACCGGCATTCAGGCGGCGCGCATCCGTAGCCCGCTGATCTGCCAGGCCGAGCAGGGCGTGTGCGCGACCTGCTACGGGCGCGATCTGGCGCGCGGCACGCCTGTAAACATCGGCGAGGCGGTCGGCGTGATCGCTGCACAGTCGATCGGCGAGCCCGGCACCCAGTTGACGATGCGGACGTTCCACATCGGCGGCGCGGCACAAGTCAACGAAACTTCGCATCTCGAATCCATCGCCGAAGGCACGATCGAGCACCGCGATATCCCGACGATCGTCGACAAGCGGGGCCGCCGCCTGAGCCTGGCGCGCAACGGCGAGATCGTGGTGATCGACACCGACGGGCGCGAGCGGGCGATCCACCGAGTGCCTTACGGCACGCACTTGCTGCACGAGAACGGCGGCAAGGTGAAGGAAGGCGAGCGCCTCGCCGAATGGGATCCGTTCACCACCCCGGTGATCACCGAAAAGCCGGGAATCGTGAAGTACCAGGATCTGATCGATGGGCGCACGATGGTCGAGCAGGCCGACGAGGCAACGGGGATCACCCAGCGCATCGTCACCGAGAACCGCACCACCAGCCGCGCCAAAACCGAGGACCTGCGTCCGCGTCTGACCCTGCTCGACGAAAACTCGGGCGAGGCCGCGCGTTATCTGATGGCGGTGGGCACGTCGCTCTCGGTCGAAGACGGCCAAGCGGTCGTGGCGGGCGATATCCTCGCTCGCGCCAGCCGCGAAGCCGCCAAGACGCGCGACATCACCGGCGGTCTGCCGCGGGTGGCCGAGCTGTTCGAGGCGCGCAAGCCCAAGGACAACTCGATCATCGCCAAGATCGCCGGGCGCGTCGAATTCGTCCGCGACTACAAGGCCAAGCGCAAGATCGCGATCGTTCCCGACGAGGGCGATCCGGTCGAGTACTTGATCCCCAAGAGCCGCGTGATCGACGTCCAGGAAGGCGATTACGTCAAGAAGGGCGACAACCTGATCTCGGGCTCGCCCGACCCGCACGACATATTGGAAGTGATGGGGGTCGAGGCGCTGGCCGAGTACCTCGTCGCCGAAATCCAGGAAGTCTACCGGCTCCAGGGCGTCAAGATCAACGACAAGCACATCGAGGTGATCGTTCGCCAGATGCTCCAGAAGGTCGAGATCACCGACGGCGGCGACACCACGCTGCTCGCCGGCGAACAAGTCGATTTCGAGGAGATGAACGAGTACAACGCCAAGCTCGAGAAGGGCCAGAAGCCCGCCGAAGGCAAGCCGGTGCTGCTCGGGATCACCAAGGCCTCCTTGCAGACGCGCAGCTTCATCTCGGCGGCGTCGTTCCAGGAGACCACCCGGGTGCTCACCCAAGCCGCGGTCGAGGGCAAGAAGGACTCGCTGATCGGGCTCAAGGAGAACGTCATCGTCGGGCGGCTGATCCCGGCCGGGACCGGCGCGGGGATGAACCGGATGCGCGTCGCCGCCTCCAGCCGCGACGCCGCGCTGCGTGCTTCGTACCGCAAGCTCCAGGAATCGCTGATCGTGCCCGAGAAGGTTATTGAAGAGGAGATAGCGCTGGTGGTGCAGGAGACGCTGATCGCGCCCGACACGGCGGCCGAAGAGCACGCCGCCGAACTCGCCCAAGGCCCCGACGCGGCGATCGGCGACGATCCGCTGGCAACGGTCGAAGGCGAAACCCACGGCAGCGACGCCGACGCGGGCGACTACCTCAACGCCGAGGCGGCCGACGGCGAATAGGCGGACGGTCGCGACGGGCTGACGAACAAGGCCCCGCCGGAGCGATCCGGCGGGGCTTTTTCATTGCCGCGGCGAAGTCTTGGCCATAAGTCCCCGTACACTACCGGTCGCGGGAGTTCCGACGGGCGGTTCGAAGGGGGATTCCATGACCAACCGTCTGTTCGCGCGTGCCGCGATTGCCGCCGCGCTGTTCGCATCGACCGCGCTCGCTCCGCTCCGCGCCGATCCGCTCGCCGCCGACGCCGCCATCAAAATCGGGACGACCGCCGGGTTCATCGCGGTGCGCGACTGGGACGTGGTCCAAGCGGTGGACATGGTCACGGTCACCGCGCCCGAAGGCGACTTGCGCGTGCAGGTAGTCGATGTGGGCGCAGCCACCGACGGCCCGGCGGCGATCGCGGCGGTGGTGACGCGCGTTCCCGCGCTGGCCGGGCTCAAGATCGAAGAAACGGTCCATCCCGCCGCGATCGACGGCTGGGACGAGCGCGTCACCAGCTATTTCGAGATTCCGCCCGCTCAGCACCGCGCTGCGCTGGCCGGCGCCTATCGTAAGGGCGGCCGCTGGGTGGTGCTCGTCGCCGACGGAAGCCAGGCGACCTTCGACAAGCGCGGCGCCGCACTCGGCACGATGTCGCAGTCGCTGCGCCCGGCCGGGTTCGCCAAGGAAGACTTCGCGGGCAAGACCGCCAACCCGCTCACCGCCGCCCGGATCGAGGCGCTCCGGGCGTTCGTGCGCAGCGGGATGGACCAACTGAAGATACCCGGCGTCGGAATGGCGCTGATCGAGCACGGCAAAATCGCGTGGGAAGGCGGGCTCGGCGTACGCGATCCGCACGGCGCAGCGCCGGTCGATGCGCACACGCGGTTCATGATCGCATCGAACACCAAGGGAATGGCGACGCTGCTGCTCTCGACGCTGGCCGATGAACGCAAGCTGCAGTGGGATCAGCCGGTTACCTCGCTTTATCCCACGTTCCGCCTCGGCAACGACGCGGTGACGCGTTCGGTGCTGGTCAAGCACCTCGTCTGCGCCTGCACCGGCCTTCCGCGCAAGGATATGGAATGGGTCATCGCGACCCGCGCCGAAACTCCCGCGTCGGACACTTTCGTCCAGCTCGCAGCAACCGAACCGACCTCGAAATTCGGCGAAGTGTTCCAGTACAACAACCTGATGGCCTCGGCCGCGGGCTATCTCGGCGGGCATCTCGCCTATCCGCGGATGGAACTGGGCGCGGCGTTCGACCGCGCGATGCGCGAGCGGGTCTTCGCCCCGCTGGCGATGAACGATACCACATTCGATTTCCGCACCGCGCTGACCGGCAATTTCGCCGCGCCGACGCAAGTCGGGCTGGGCGACCAGGTCGAACTCCTCAGCCAGACCTTCAACCATCACGCAATCCCGTTCCGGCCCGCGGCAGGCGCCTGGTCGAGCGCGCACGACGTTGCCCAATATGTGATGCTCGAACTCGGGCAGGGCATCGCGCCTTCGGGCAAGCGGCTGGTCAGCGCCGAGAACCTCCTCGCTCGCCGTGCCCACAACGTGCCGATCGGCGAGGATCAATGGTACGGAATGGGACTCGAGACGCGGCACCGCTATGGGCTCGATTTCGTCTTCCACGGCGGCAGCATGGCCGGGTACAAAAGCAACTGGTACGCGCTGCCCGACAGCGGCGACGGGCTGGTGCTGCTGACGAATTCCGAAGACGGCACCGCGCTGCTCGAACCGACGCTGCGCAAGCTGGTCGAACTGCTTTACGACGGACGCGACGAGGCGAGCGCCCGGCTGACCGCTGCCGCCGCGAACGTCGTCAGCGGACGGCACACTCTGAAAGGCAAGCTGACTTTCGATCGCGCTGCGTTCGATGCACTCGAGCTCGCGCCGCGCTATCGCAACGCCGATCTCGGACTGATCACTTTCGCGCGCGATGCCAAACGCGGCCCAATCCTCACGATCGGCGATTCGCGCGGACCGGTCGCCGTCCAGAAAAACCCCGATGGTACCGTCAGCCTGGTCGGCAGCGACGGCGACGTGTTCGGTTTCGACGTGCTGGTGGGCAAGAACGCGGCGGGCAAGCGCACTCTGACGCTGCGCGATGCCCAGCATGTCTATGCATATACCGAGGCCTGACTAGCGGCGAAAGGCGAGCAGGTCGCCGGGCTGGCAATCGAGCTCGGCGCAGATCGCCTCGAGGGTCGAAAAACGGATCGCGCGCGCCTTGCCGGTCTTGAGCACCGACAGGTTGGCGAGCGTGATCCCGACGCGCTCGGCCAGCTCGGTCAGCGTCATCCGCCGCTCGTGCAGCAACTCGTCGAGCGTGACGGCGATCCCCATCACACCGTTCCTTCGATCTCTTCGCGCATCAATGTGCCTTCGGCGAAGACGCGGGCGAGGACGAAAGTCAGCAGCACCGCGAGCCAGCCGCTGGTCGAAAAGCCGGCATCGAGGTGGACCGGGTTGGCGGGGGTCGAAATCGCCTTGCCGATGCCTGCGATGACCAAGCTGAGCAACTGCAGGGCGAGCAGCAGCCAGGCGATGGCATTGAGCCGATAGGCGTTGGCGGCGACGAACGGATCGCCCCGGCGCACCGTCACGATCATTGCAACCAGCCTCGTAAGCAAAGCGGCATTGAGCGCGACCGCGACCAGCCCCAGCCCGGCAATCGTGCGCAGCCCCATGATTGTCGCCGGGATGCCGGATTCAGGCGTGATGCCGAGCGCGGCGAACGTCCACTTCTCGGCCACGATCGTTGCGACAAGCAGCGTGAGGATGGCCGCGCCGCCGATCCAGTTGAGGACGATGAGGATGCGCAGCGTGATCCACGCGGCGGGCAGGGCAGACGAATGTTTCATGACAAGCCTCCGATTCGATATCGATAAACGATATATCGATTATCGATAATCGGCAAGCTCTTTTTATCACCCACCTTGGGAGGCGTCCTCACCCATAAGCCATTCGCTCCAGCGCCCCGAACGCGGCGAGCGCGCCGGGGTCGCCGAAGGGCGAGAGCTGGGCCATGAACACGCCGCCGCGGCCGTTTGCGGGATCGATCCAGTAATAGCTGTTGAAGATCCCTGCCCACGCCAGGCTCATCGGCGCGCGGCCGTTGGGGCCGGGCTCGGGATTGGTCAGCCATGACAGCCCCCAGCCGGTGTGCTGGTCGGGGAAGTTGTCGAACGGCGGGGCTAGCTCGGGGAGCGCGCTGCCCATGTAGCCCGCGCGAATGTCGCCGACGTGGTTGCGGCTCATCTCGCGGATCGTTTCGGGCTTGAGGATGCGCGCGCCGTCGAGTTCGCCATCGTTCAGCATCATCCGCACGAACCGCGCGTAATCGGGCGCGGTCGAGGACAGGCCCGCGCCGCCAAGCTCGAACTCCTGACCGCCGCCGAGCCACGCGGGAACGGTCGAGAATCCGCCTTCGGGGAGCCGGGCATGGACCGCGGCGCCGCCTTCGGGCCGCGCCGGGCGGAACGCGGTCCGGTTCATGCCGAGCGGGCCGGTGACGTGCTCGCGCAGATAGTCACCGAGCTTTTGCCCGGTGACCGCCTCGACCGCGAGCCCCGCCCAGTCGATCCCGACGCTGTATTCCCACGCCTCGCCCGGATCGAACAGCAGCGGCATCCCGATGCCTTTGCGCGTCGATAGCTCGGGCGCGCCGGCGTGCTCGAACCAGCGCAGCGTTTCGGGACGGATGAAGTGGTACGAGAGCCCCGCGGTGTGCGTTAGCAAGTGACGCAGCGTGATCGCGCGCGCGGCGGGCCGAGTTTGCGGTGCGCCGTCGTCGCCGAACCCGGTGAGCACGCGCGGCTCGGCCAGTTCGGGAAGCAAGTGCCCGACCGGAGCGTCGAGTTCGAGCTTGCGCTGCTCGACCAGTTGCATCGCCGCTACCGCGACCACCGCCTTGGTCATCGAGGCGATCTGGCAGACCGTGTCGATCTCCATCGGCGCGCCGGTCTCGGTGTCGGCGAGCCCGAAGGCGCGCGCGTAGCGGGTGCCGGCGCGGTCGGCGATTAGCCCGACCGCGCCGGGCAGCGCGGCCGCGGCGACGGCGTCGGCGAATGTGCGGTCGTCGTTCATGGAACGCACGCTAGCTTGCGCAGATTGCATGCGCCAGCCGGTTTGCTTCGCGCGGTGTGCGCTCTATTGACGCGGCGATGACTGACACGCTCACCATCCAGCTCGCCCAGCTCAACCAGTCGGTCGGCGATCTGGCCGCCAACGCCGCGGCGATGCTGGCGGCGCGCGACCGGGCCAAAGCCGCAGGGGCGGATCTAGTCATTTATCCCGAGCTGCAACTCATTGGCTATCCGCCCGAAGACCTCGTGGTGAAGCCCGCGTTGATCGAGCGCGCCGCGGCGCAGCTCGACAAACTCGCCGCCGCGACCGGCGATGGTGGCCCGGCGATGTTGGTCGGCAGCGTGTTCGTACGCGACGGAAACCTGTACAACGGCGTCGCGCTGCTCGACCAGGGCAAGATCGCCGCGACGCGCTTCAAGCACGAGCTGCCCAACTATGGCACGTTCGACGAAGTGCGCATCTTCGAGCCCGGCCCGCTGCCCGAGCCGATCGCGTTTCGCGGCGTCATGATCGGAGTGCCGATTTGTGAGGACATCTGGCATCCCGACGTGTGCGGGCACCTGGCCGAGGAGGGCGCGGAAATCCTCATCTCGCCCAACGGCAGCCCGTACGAAATCGACAAGGACGCGCTGCGCATCGACGGCGTGGCCAAGCGCCGCGCGGTCGATACCGGGCTGCCGCTGGCTTACCTCAACCGCGTCGGCGGACAGGACGAGCTGGTGTTCGACGGGGCGAGCTTCGTCGTCAACGGCGACGGCGGCCTCGCGGTTCAGATGACCGACTGGGAGGAGCAGGACGTCACCACCCGATGGACACGTGGCTCTACCGGTTGGCGCTGCGAGCAAGGTGAAGTGGCCAGCCTCGCCGAGCACCCCGAGGACGTCTATTGCGCGATGGTCCTGGCGGTGCGCGACTATGTGAACCGCAACCGCTTCCCCGGCGTCCTGCTCGGGATGTCGGGCGGGATCGACAGCGCCATCTGCGCCGCCATCGCTGCCGACGCGCTCGGCCCGAACCGCGTGTGGTGCGTGATGCTGCCGAGCCGCTACACCAGCCAGGCGAGCCTCGACGATGCCGCGGAATGCGCCAAAATGATTGGCGCCCGCCACGATACGATCCCGATCCAGCCTGCGGTAGATGGCTTCGACGCGATGCTCGAAGGCAGCTTCGCCGACACCGAAGTCGATCTGACCGAGGAGAACCTCCAGTCGCGAATCCGCGGCGTCGCGCTGATGGCGCTGAGCAACAAGTTCGGCGCGATGCTGCTGACCACCGGCAACAAGAGCGAGATGAGCGTCGGCTACGCGACGATCTACGGCGACATGGCCGGCGGCTACAATCCATTGAAGGACGCCTACAAGCTGACCGTGTTCGCGATAAGCCGGTGGCGCAACGGCAAGCGGCCGAAGATCGGGCTGGGACGGGACGGGCCGGTGATACCCGAGAGCATCCTGACCAAGCCGCCAAGCGCCGAACTGCGCCCCGATCAGAAGGATTCGGACTCGCTCCCGCCGTACGACGTGCTCGACCCGATCCTTCAGGGGCTGGTCGAGGCCGACAAGTCGGTCGATCAGCTCGCGCTCGACGGGTTCGACCGCGACACCGTCGCGCGGATCGAGCGGCTGCTCCACCCCGCCGAATACACGCGCCGCCAGGCGCCGCCCGGGGTCAAGCTCGGCACGCGCAATTTCGGCCGCGATCGGCGCTATCCGATCACTCATGCGTTCCGCACCGCCTGAAGTGATCCGGTCATGACTGTCGTCACCCGCTTCGCGCCCTCCCCCACAGGCAATCTCCACGTCGGCAACGTCCGCGCGGCGCTGCACAACTGGTTGCTCGCGAGGCAGGCGGGCGGCCGCTTCCTGCTGCGGATCGACGATACCGACGCGGCGCGCAGCCGCGAGGAGTACGTCGATGCGATCCGCGCGGACTTGGCTTGGCTGGGGCTGCATCCCGACGGCGAAGAGCGCCAGTCGGCGCGCTTCGATCTCTACCAGCGCGAGTTCGACAGACTCGCTGCAACAGGGCGCGTTTATCGCGCCTACGAGACCACGCAGGAGCTCGATCTCAAGCGCAAGGTCCTGCTTGGGCGCGGGCTGCCGCCGATTTACGACCGCGCCGCGCTGGCGCTGAGCGAGGCCGATCATGCCGCGTTCGCCGCCGGCACGGCTCCGCACTGGCGTTTCAAGCTCGACCGCGACGCCGCGATCGAATGGACCGACGGCATCCGCGGCCCCCAGCACTTCGACCCCGCGCAGATGTCCGACCCGGTCGTGCGCCGCGCCGACGGGACCTGGCTGTACATGCTCCCGAGCGTGATCGACGACATCGCGATGGGGGTGACCGACGTGCTGCGCGGCGAGGACCATGTTTCCAACACCGCCGCGCAAGTCCAGATGTTCGAAGCGCTCGACGCAGCGCCGCCGCGGTTTGCGCACGAGGCGCTGCTGGTCGGCAGCGAGGGCAAGCTGTCGAAGCGGCTGGGCTCGCTCGGGCTCGCCGAACTGCGCGAAGCCGGGATCGAGCCCGAGGCGCTGGTAGCGCTGCTCGCGCGGCTCGGCACCGCCGATCCGGTCGATCCTTCGCTCGATGCCGATGCGCTGGCGGCGAGCTTCGATCAGGCGCGCTTCGGCCGCGCGCCGGCGCGGTTCGACGAGGCCGAATTGCACCGCGTCAACGCCGCGGTGCTCCACCGCCTGCCGTTCGAGCGGGTCGCGCAGCTCCTCCCCGAGGGAATGAGCGAGGCGGGATGGTCCGCGATCCGCCCCAACCTCGCGCATATCGGCGAGGCCGGGGAGTGGTGGGCGATCGTCACCGGGCCGATCGCCGCGCCCGCGTTCGACGACGAGACCCGCGCTTTCCTCGCGCTCGCCGCCGACACGCTCGCCGCCCAACCGTGGAGCGACGACCCGTGGCACGCACTCACCGCCGCGCTCAAGGATGCCACGGCACGCAAGGGCAAGCTGCTGTTCCAGCCGCTGCGCCAGGCGCTGACCGCGCGCGACCACGGGCCGGAGATGGCCGCGCTGCTCCCGCTGATCGGGCGCGAGGCGGCGATCGAACGGCTCCGCGCCGCGGCCGCACCCTGATGGGCGATCTCGTCCCCTTCCGCCGCCGCAAGCCCAAGCAGCCCCGCTGGACCCGCCCCGAGGACTACGGCGCCAAACCCTCCCCGGACGCCCGCACCACGCGCTGGCGGACCGTGTGGCGCCGCTGGTGGCCGCCGCTGCTGCTGCTCGCGCTCGTCACCGCATTCGTGCTGGTCAAGAACACGCTAAACCCGCCGCCGCATTCCGCTCAGGCCGCCTCCATCCCCTCCCCGTCACGTAGTTCTCGGTAACGAAAGCGGTCGCGGATCCGCGCGTTGAAATACTGCCCTTTCGAGAACGAGCCCGCGAACGCCGCCGCGATCTCTTGCGGGACGCGCTCGTAAGCGTAACGCCGCCCGGTCACGAACGTCACCGTCAGCGTCGCGCTGGCGGGATCGTAAGCGAAACGGCGAATCACGGTGGACGGCATGGCAGGGAGATAACGCACCGAAACCCGCTCCGGCTCCCGGCGCGGTAAGCTTGCGTAAAATGCAAGTTGATGAAGTGCATCCGCAAACGATCGTTTTTGAAAAGCGAGCCGCCCCTACACGCACGAAAGCCGCGCTGGCGGGCGCGGCTTCGGGTAAGCGGACAGGGCACCGCCGGATCGTCGGCGGCCGGGGAGATCGAACATCGGCCCAGCGTGGCACAAGTCGGGCGATGTAGGAAAATGGTTTCTCGCGCGATAGGATCGAGCAATGCTGACCTGCTGCAACCGCTACCGGATCGATCCCGCCCGCCGCGCGGCGTTCGCCGACTATGCGCGGGCGTGGGTCGAGCTGACCAACCGCCACGGCGGCACGCACCACGGGTTCTACACCGCGGCGCAGCTCGCGGACCGCCCCACCTCGAGCTACCCCGGAATGAGCGGCGAGGCCGGCGCGGACATCGCCTACGCCTGGTACAGCTTCCCCGATGAAGCCGCGCTTCACGCCTTTCGCGCGGCGGTAAAGCAAGACCCCGACTGCGCCCCCGCCGAAGCGCTCGGTCGGACGAGCGGGTGCATCCTCGAATACGAGCGGAGTTTTCTGGAGCGGGTGGGTTAGGCCGCCGGCATCGCCGGTCCGGAATCGACCCCGATGCTGCGCGACAGCTTCATCGTGCCGTCGCCCTGGCGGGTGAACACCCCGATCCAGGTGCCCTTTTCGCTCGTCGGCTTGTGCGACTTGGCGTCGGTCCAGGCATAGTCGTAAGGCGCGGTGAACACCGCCATGTCGCCCGATTTCGCGGCGATCACGGTGCCCTCACCCAAGGTAAAGCGGTTGGCCGGGTCCTTGAGCAGCTCGGCCATGCCCGCCGCGTCGGCCGCCTCGCCGCGCACCACCGGCGTGCCGTGGTTGAGGCCGAGATAGTCGGGCGCGTCGTAGGCGGCGGTTTTTACCGCATCGTGCGCGTTGTAAGCGGCGACCATCCCCGCGGCCGCGGCCTTGACCTCGGCGGCGACTTTGCCCGCGTCGGCCGCGGCGGGCGGCGCGGCCCGGTCACAGCCGCCAAGCAAGAGCACACCCGCGAGCAGCATGGCCGGCGGCGCGATCGATCGGATAATGGCGTTCATTGCGGTTCCCCCCGGTTGCAGGCGCGCAGGCTGTGCCTGCCGGGGGCGTGTGTCAATTCGCGGTAAGCGAAGCGCCGCATGTCCTGCGCTTGCCAACCACGTCTCATCCCCTTAGAGGCGCGCTCCCAATCGCGGGAGGCGACCATGACCAGACATCCTCACCCCGACACGCTCCCGTGCTTTCGAGCGGACCTCGAAACGGCGTAAGGGCTTCCCCAGCGAGACGCGCGTCAAGCGCGGGCTGCGCACGGTGAAGGGCGGCCCAAACGACCCAAACAGCGTCGAACTGCTCGAAAAGCTCGGGCGCAACGATCCGTGCCCATGCGGTTCGGGGAACAGGTTTCAAGCGCTGCTGCCTGCAATCCGGACGGTTTCGACGGCGCGGAGCGGCGGGACTATTGGCGGTGAGGAATGGAGGTGCCGATCTTCATGGAGAGAGCGGCGCGTCCGCAGCAGACTGGTTCGAAGCGGTTGAGCTTGCTGTGGCTCGCTACGCCGCCTCTGCACGAACGAGCGTGCCAGCTTCGCGCAGTTCGGTCTGAAGGCTCCACGCCGACAGTTCGAGTCCGTTGGGCCACGCCAGCGCGCCCGCTTCGATGAAGGCGCGCGCGAAATAGGCCGGATCGGCCAGCGGCCGGGTCAGTTCGGTATCGTGCTTGAGGAGAGCGGCACTCGACCAGTCGCCAAAGCTGCCGTCACTGAAAGTCAGCCCGATCGTGCCGTCGCGGCGGGATTCCGTGGCGGTCAGTTTAATCATCGAGGTCGGCTCCGGGGATCATTTCCATCGGTAGCAGATCGGTGCCTTTCTGCCAATTGGCCATCAGTTCGGCGCGATGCGCCTCGGCCCAGTCCTGCACGATCCGCAGCGCCTTGCGCGGCAGCGAGCCCGCCAGCACCGTGCCGTCCGCAATCAAGATCAACGCCTCGAATCCTTGATACATCGCATGAAAATGTGGCGGCCCATGCTCGCGGTGATACATCCGAATGACGATGCCGAAGAAGATCGAGACAATGGGCACGGGCGGACACTGGCGAGCAGCGGACGGTGAGGCAAGGAGGGATTGATGCGCAAGCCGACGAGCGTACAGGCGCTGACCGAGCTCGGCCGGGTGCGGCTGAGCAAGAGCTTTTTCATGCGCGACATGCTTCATTCGGAGATCGCGCAGATCCACGGCCTCGCCAATGTGCCCGACGATCCCGACCTGGCGATCGAGGTCGGGACGCGGCTGTGCGAGGACTTGCTCGAGCCGTTGCAGGACCGCTGGGGGCCGGTCCGCATCCGCTCGGCCTATCGCAGCCGCGCGGTCAACCAGCTCGGCAACGACATGCAGCGCGCGGGCAAAGCGGGCTACAACTGCGCCACCAACGAGGCGAACGCGGCCGGGCATATCTGGGACATGCGCGATGCCGACGGGTGCATGGGCGCGACGGCCTGCGTTGTCATCCCGGCGTTCCACGATGCGCATCCGCAGGAGGGCGGCTGGCAAGTGCTGGCCCGCTGGATCGACGAGACGCTGCCTTACTCCAAGCTGTGGTTCTTCCCGGCCTTGTGGGCGTTCAACATCCAGTGGCACGAACGCCCGCTGCGGCGGGTGGATAGCTATGCCGAGCCGAAGGGGCGGTGGGCGAGTTAGTCTGCATTACTCTGCCGCGACGCTCATTGCGCTGTTGTAGCTGTAAGTGGCCCAGTCTGGC
>JBBRER010000028.1:0-18775 GCA_038202745.1 Sphingomonadales bacterium | reverse complement strand
GGGAGAGGGCCGGTGTTGCCCGCCGTGAGGCGGAAAACAGAGAGGCGAATTAGCTGTCCTTCAACGACCCCGCCAGAATTTTATGCAGCCGCGAGTGCATCGCGTCGTTGCCGGCGAGCACCTCGCCCGCGCAAATCGGCTGCGAACGGCCGCGGAAATCGGTGACGAAGCCGCCCGCCTCGCGCACCAGCAGACAACCGGCGGCGGTGTCCCACGGCTCGAGCCCGGTTTCCCAGAACCCGTCGTAACGCCCCGCGGCAAGCCACGCGAGATCGAGGGACGCCGAACCGAAGCGGCGGATGCCCGCGACTTCGGGAACGAGGACGGCGGCGATCTTTTCCCATTGGGCGTAGTCGCCCCGGCGGCCGTATGGGATGCCCGTCGCGATCAGGCTTTCGTCAAGCCGGCTGCGCGCCGAAACTCTAAGCCGCCGGTCGTTGAGCCAGGCGCCGCGGGTCTTCTCGGCCCAAAAGGTTTCATCGGTGACCGGTTGATAGACGATCGCGGCGATCACCTCGCCCCAGCCTGAACCGTCGAGCTTGGGTTCTTGGGCCGCGATCGACACCGCGAAGTGCGGCATGGCGTGGAGAAAGTTCGTCGTCCCATCGAGCGGATCGACCACCCAGCGCGGCTTGGTCGGATCGCCGGGCAGCTCGCCCGCTTCCTCCATCAGGAAGCCCCAGTCCGGCCGCGCCGCGCGCAGTTCGTCCCAGATCGTGCGCTCGGCGGTTTGGTCCGCTTTCGAGACGAAGTCGGCCGGGCCTTTGCGGCTGACCTGGAGGTGTTCGACTTCGCCGAAATCACGGCGCAGGCGCTGCCCCGCCTTGCGCGCGGCGCGCTCCATTACGCGGACAAGACCCGAGACTACCGCCATAAAAGTCAGGCCACCTTGCCGACGTAGCTGCGCTCGTAAACGTTGACGACGATCCGTGTCCCGGCGCCGATATGCGGCGGCACCATGACCTTGACGCCATTGTCGAGCAGCGCGGGCTTGAAGCTGGAGGAGGCGGTCTGCCCTTTAACGACCGCGTCGGCCTCGACGATCGTCGCTTCGACCTGCTCGGGCAACTCGACCGAGATCGGGCGCTCCTCCCACAGCTCGAGCACGACATCCATTCCGTCCTGGAGGAACTCGGCGGCGTCTCCGAGGAGGTCGCGCGGCAGCGTGATCTGCTCGTAATCGTCCTTGTCCATGAACACGAGGGCGTCGCCGTCGGCGTACAGGTACTGGTAGTCCTTGGTGTCGAGCCGCACTTTCTCGACTGTGTCGGCGCTGCGGAAGCGGACGTTGGTCTTGCGCCCGTCGATCAGGTTCTTCATCTCGACCTGCATGAACGCGCCGCCCTTGCCCGGCTGCGTGTGCTGAATCTTGGCGACTTTCCAGATACCTTTTTCGTATTCGAGAATGTTGCCGGGACGAATGTCCACGCCGCTGATCTTCATGCGCAGTGCCTTTGAGGATGAGAAAGAGCCGGGAATGCCGGAAAGGCCGCGCGCATAGCGCGGGGCGCGGCGCGCGGCAAGCCGGGCGACTGGCGCGCGCGTTCACTTATTGCTAAGCGCCCGGGCCGTAGGGGTGGGATCGATGCGTTACCTGATTGCCATGGCCGCCGCGTTGGTCGGCTCGAGCGAGCTCGCGGCGTCGGGCGGGCAGATCGACGTGCTGCGCACCGGCAGTTACGTCTGCGAGCTTCCCGGCGATGCTGCCGGGCTGGCCGGAGTCCACCAGCCGGCCGAAGACTTCGCGGTGGTCAACGCCTCGAACTACGCGGTCGGCGGCGCGCGGGGCAGCTATCTGCTGACCGGCGAGCAAATGACCATCACCAGCGGCCCCAAGCGCGGCGCGCGCTATCGCCGGGTTTCGGGCGGAACGCTGCGCGCGCTCGATGGCGCAGGCCGCGACACCGCGCTGCACTGCGTGCGCGGCGTACCCAACAACAGCTAGTCGGCCGCGAGCGCGCGGGCTTTGGTTCGCACGTAAGTGTAAACCGACAGCGCGATCATCGCCGCCACCGCGACGATCTCCCCCGTCCGCGCGAACCCCGGCCCGACCACCGCAAGCCGTTCCGGATCGCCAACCGCGCCGACCGCGCCGGCGTAAGCCAACCCGAACAGGCTGTCGCCCACGACCAGCCCGGTGGCGAGGAGCACGCCCAGCCGCTCGGCAAACTCGGGGCGGGTGGTGCCCGCTGCCATCTTGTTCCAAAAATGCCCGATGACCGTGCCGACGACGGTCGGGAGAACCAGCGTAACCGGCAAGTAAATGCCCATCGCGACGGCCAGCGGGGGCAGCTTGCCCTTGCCCGAGGCACGCAGCACTTCGTCCGCGACGATGATCGCAATGCCGATGCCCGCGCCCAGCGCGACCAGGTCCCAGCGCAGCGATCCGCCGAGCACGCCTTGTGCGATCGCCGCGAACAGCGAGGCTTGTGGCGCCGCCAGCGCGTTGGGACCGGCTCCAGGAGCGCCGGCGAACCCGAAGCTCGTCGCCAGCAGTTGCAGCACCGGCGGCAGCACGAGCGATCCTGCGACCACCCCGATGATCAGCGCGACCTGCTGCTTCCACGGCGTCGAGCCGACCAGCTGCCCGGTTTTGAGGTCCTGCAAGTTGTCGTTGGCGACGATCGCGATCCCGAACACGAACGCGACGATGAACAGCGCGAACGCAATCAGCGGCGCGCGGTCCTCGGCGCCGACCCCGCCGCCGAACAGCGCCGCGACCAGCACCGACGCACTGAGGATCGAGAGGATGCCGACCCCCGATACCGGGCTGTTCGAGGTGCCCACCAGCCCCGCCATGTAGCCGGTGACGACCGCGGTGAAGATACCGACGACGACGATGAACACGAACGAAAGCGCCAGCACCGGGACGATGGAAGCCGCAAGCGGGCCACCCTGGACGAACTTCCACACCAACCACAGGATCGGCGCGAACATGGCAAGGCTGACCCCGATCACGATGCTCCCCGGCAGATCGCGCTCGGTCAGCGCGATCGCCGCACCTTCGCGGCGCGCGCGCGCTGTCGCCGCGATTCCCGCCAGCCCGCGCATAATCGATCCGGCGATGCGGATCAGTGCCCACAGAGCCGCGACCGCCATCGCCCCTGCGCCGACGAAGCGAACCTGCTCGCGGAACACGGTCGCGGCGACATCATCGACCGTGCCGGGCACGCCCCAGCTCAACCACGGCAGCAGCACGAAGCGGCCGAGCACCAGCCCGGTCAGCATTGCCAGCCCGGTCGCCAACCCGATCAGGTGACCGATCGCGAGCAGCCCGAGCGACATTTGCGAACCGACCCCGCTGACGCCGGCGCCAAATTTGAAATTCTTCGCGACTTCGCCCGCGGCGACCCGCAGTCCGGTCAAAAGGCCAAAAAAACCGCCCGCAACCGCACCGAGCACGATCGTCGCCAACCCCGCGCGGTTCTCTTTCGCGCCCTCGGCGTCCGCCATCCCGACGCGGAGAATTTCAGCCCCAGCAATGCCTTCGGGATAGGGCAGGTCGCTGTCGATCACGAGCGCGCGGCGCATCGGCACCGACAGCATCACGCCGAGCACCCCGCCGGTCGCGCAGACCAGCATCGTGGTCCAGTAGGGGATCGCACTCCACCATCCGACGATGACGAACGCGGGCAGAACGAACACCATCGTCGCGACCGCGCCCGCGGCGCTGCCGATTGTCTGGACGATGTTGTTCTCGACGATCGTCGCTCCGCCCATCGTCCGCAGGATCGCCATCGAGATCACCGCGGCGGGAATCGCGGTCGAAAACGTCAGCCCGACGCGCAATCCGAAATAGACGTTGGCGGCGGTGAACAGGAAAGTCAGCAACCCGCCGAGGATTATAGAACGCAGCGTCAGTTCGCGCTGCGGTGCCGTTGTCGTCGCCAAAGCCGTCTCTCCCCAACCCGTTCAAACGAACATGGCACAACACGTGCCGTGTAGGAAAATGCTTTCAGCGCCTTAGCAGCGGATAAGGATTGATCGGCTGGCCCTGCCACCAGCCCTCTTCGGGCCGCATGACGTTGATCGCGAAGTGCAAGTGCGGCGCCTCGGGGTTGGCGTCGCCGGTCGAGCCGACGAAACCGATCACCTCGCCCTGGCGGACCGCGCGTTTCTCCGCGAGGCCGGGGGCGTAGCGGTCGAGATGCGCGTAGTAGTGCATCGTGCGCCGGTCGAACGAGCGCACGTAGATCGTGTTGCCGCCGTTGCGCGACAGGAACAGCTTCTCGACCATCCCCGCCGCCGCTGCCAGCACCGGTGTGCCGCGCGGCGCCATGATGTCGATGGCGTTGTGCACCCGCATCCCCCCGCCGCGCGACTGGGTGTAGGTATCGGTCAGCTGATCGGCACGGACGCCTTGAACCGGGACGATCAGTGGGACCGCGGCGGCCGAAATCGGTGCGCTCTCGTCGCCGTGGCTGTCGGCCTCGACCGCCGCGACCATCGCCACCGGCGCGGTCCCGCTGCCCAGCGCGACCGCCTGAGCAACGCCCGGCTTGTCGGTATGCGGGGCAAGGTCGATCGGCGCGCCGTGCGCCCAGAAGACCAACCCGACGACCCACGCCGCCGACGTCAGCGCCGCGGTCGCGCCGATCGTTTCCAGACGCTCGCGCACGCCCAGTCTCATCTCAGGCCTCGAACAGAACCTGCGTGCCGGGCTTGACCATCTGCGCCAGCCGCGCCGCGTCCCAGTTGGTCAGCCTCACGCAGCCGTGACTTTCAGCGCGGCCGATGGTCTCGGGATTGGGAGTGCCGTGAATGCCGTAGTGGGGCTTGTCGAGGTCGATCCACACCACCCCGACCGGTCCGTTCGGGCCGGCGGGCAGCGTCGCTTTCTCGTCGCCGGGCTTGGCGTCCCAGAACAGCGCTGGGTTGTAGTGGAACTTGGGATCGCGATCGACGCCCTGGACTTTCCATGCGCCGATCGGCAGCGGATCGTGGGTCGAGCCCATCGTCGCGGTGTACATCGCGATCAGCTTGCCCGCAGTGTCGTATCCCTTGAGTGTGCCCTTGGACTTGCTCACCACGATCTTGTCGACCTTCGGCTGATCGCTTCCGACCCCGAGCATTGCCAGCGTCGCGGCCCACCCGCTGTCATCGACCGATCCGGCGACGATCGCATCCGCGCCGACGTTGGGAACGCGGATTTGCTGCCCGCCGTGGAAGTACGACGGCGGACCGGGTTGCGGGATGTCGGTGCTCGCCGAACTCGGGCTCGCGGTCGGCGTCGGCGAGGCACTCGGCGGCGCGGTTGTCTTGAGCCCGGCGGGGACGCCGCCCGGATTGAGCGTTTTGAGCGTCGCGACGGTGGTGTGGAACCGTTCGGCCAGCTTCTCGTCGAGCGAGGCGTAGCCGAGCGAAGCCATTTTGGCCTGATCGGCAGGCCCGGTCGGAACCTTGTAGAACGGCCCGCCGGCGAAATCGGCGGGGACCGTGATCACGCGCGTCGCGGGGATCTGGGTCCATTGCCTGAGCGCGTCGGTGGTCGGCGCATCGAGCTCGCCGGTGGCAGTGAGGTTGTTGGCTTCCTGGAAGCCCGCGAAGGCATTGCGGGTCGATGCTCCGATCTTGCCGTCGACCACGCCGGGGGTGAACCCGAGCCGGTCGAGCACGACTTGCGCCTGCATCGTCGGTCGCTTTTCCGGATCGGGATAGGGATCGACCGCGGTCTGTCCGGCGGCCGGATCGTGCGCGAGCAGCGTGTTGGCGGGCGCGGAGGGCTGCGCCGCGGCGGCAGGCGCCCCACTCGGCGCAGTATTCGCGGCCTGCTGGTCGCCGCCGCTCATGTTGCACCCGGCAATCGCCGCGAGCGGGATCAGCGTGAGGAGGAAATAGTCCCGCGCGGTGCGGGTTCTCGGTGCGATCTTAGTGAGTTGAATAGTCATGCGCTGCGAACGCACGGGATTTAAAAAGGCTCCGCCGTCTCCCGCGCTTCCGCGATCGCCGCGCCGAATGCGCGAACCGCCTCGGCCTCGTCACCGCCCCACACCGCCTGACACACCGCCAGGAAATCGGCCCCCGCGCGGACCAGCGGGGCGCAGTTTTGCGGTGTGATTCCGCCGATCGCCACGCACGGCAGCTCCATGTAGGTCTGCCACCATTCGAGCAGTTCGACTTCGGCGACGTGCGGGGTCACTTTGGTCGTCGTCGGGAAAAATGCGCCGAACGCGACGTAATCCGCCCCCGCCTCGCCCGCACCGAGCGCGAGGTGGCGGCTGGCGTGGCACGTCACCCCGATCTGCGCCTCACGCCCGAGCCGCTCGCGCGCCTCGGCCACACTGCCGTCGCTCTGCCCGAGGTGGACGCCGTCGGCTTCGAGCCGTTTGGCCAGCGAAATCGAGTCATTGACGATGAAAGCGACGTCGCGCGCCTTGCAGATCGCTTGCAAGGGCGCTGCAAGCGCCGCGGCCTCGTGCTCATCGACATCCTTGACCCGGAACTGGAACGCGGCGATCGGCCCGGCGCCCAGAGCGCGCTCGAGCCGGCCGGGAAAGCCGCCGCCGACTTCGAGCGGCGAGATCAGGTAAAGCTGGCATTTGGGCATTGCCCCGCCCTAGCTCGGAGCGCCGCGCGCGCCAAGCGGTTGGGAACCGCAGGCCGCTTCGCGCGCTGATGCAGCATGTGGAAACCGCTTCTCGCCCTCGCCACGCCCTTCGCGCTGTTGAGCTGCGTGACCTATCACACGCCGTCGGACGGGCTTGTCCGGGCTCGCCTCAACGAAACCGTTTCGCTGGCCAATGGCGCCAGGCTCACACCGCTCAAGGTGCTCGAGGACAGCCGCTGCCCGGCAGGGGTGCAGTGCGTATGGGCCGGACAGGTGCGCGTTTCGGTGATGATCGACACCAACGGCGGCAGCAGCACCGCGGCGTTGACCGACGGCAAGCCCGTGAGCGCGGCGGGCGGCATCATCGAGCTGACCGAGATCGCACCGACGAAACGCAACGGGGTGACGATCTACCCCGAAGAGTATCGCTTCGCATTCCGCTTCAGCCGCTGACTTTTTGGGTCGATCCGGCGTAGATCTCGTCGATCGCGCTGCCCAGCGCGGCGTCGAATTCGGCATCGCTCATCTGCGCGCGCAAGTCTGAGAGCAACGCGCGGCTGAAGCTGGCGATGATCCCGCGATTTTTGGCCAGCTCGGCGCAAGCCTCGGCGCGGCTGTAACCACCCGACAGCGCGACGACCTTGAGCACTTTGGGGTGATCGACGAGCGGCCCGAACGTCCCCGGAACGACCGGCAGGCTCAGCTTGAGCATCACCGGCGCGCTAACTGAGCCGAGGCTCTTGAACAGCTCGGCAAGCAGGATACGGTCGCACTCGGCGCGGGTTTTGCTCTTGATGTTCACCTCGGGCTCGAGGATCGGCATCATGCCTTTGGCGAGCACCTGCTCCCCCACGGCGAACTGTTGCGCGACGATTGCGGCGATCCCGGCGCGGTTCGCCGAATTGATGACCGAGCGTTCCTTGGTCCCGAACACCCCGAGCGCCTTCGAGCGATCGAGCAGTGCGCCCAGTTCTGGCATCGGCTTCATCAGCTGCACGCCGTCCGCCTCGGCCTCCAGACCCTTATCGATCTTGATGAACGGCACGACACCCTTGGCGATCAGCGTGGCGGGGACCGGGACGCCATCGACACCGCCGTCCATCGTCCGCTCGAACAGGATCGCGGCAAGTACCTTGTCGCCGGTGAACGCACTGCTGCGAATGATCCGGCTGCGCATCTCGTGGATCAGCGCATACATTTCGGTCTCGTTCGACCACGCGTCCTCCTCGATCCCGTAGCCGTTGAGCGCCTTCGGCGTCGATCCGCCCGATTGGTCGAGTGCGGCGATGAAACCTTTGCCGGCGGCGATTCTGGCGGTCATTTCGGCGGTGTTCATCGGGGCTCCCGGGATGGCTGGATTGAAGGTTGGCGCGGCCTAAACGGCTCGCGCCGCCAAGGCAAGCGCGCGGAAATCAGCGCCTTTTGCCGACTTTAATCCCGGTGAAGCTCAGGATCGGCCGCCCATCGGCACTGGCGAGCCCGCGAACGAACAGCGTGGAGCGCCCGGCGCGAGTGACCTCGCCGCGCGCCTCGATCAGCTCGCCGACATGCGCGACGTCGAGGAAATCGCCCGCGAGGTTCAGCGTGACCGAATGGCCGTCCTGCAAATGCTCGCGCGCGATCGTGAACAGCGCCGAATCGGCGAACGTCAGCAGGCACCCGCCGTGCATGAACCCGCCGCCGTTCATGTGCCGCTGCTCGGCACGGAACGCGCAGACCGCGCCGCCCTCGTCCACCCGCTCGTAAAACGGCCCGGCGCGCTGCTCGAACGCGTCCGAATTCCACGTCGACCACCCCGCCCATTCGCCTTCGGTGATCTGGGCAAGCCCGTGGCTGGTATCGGTATCGGCCTCGCTCATTGATCGAGCGCCTTGACCCCGGGGAGCACTTTGCCTTCCATCCACTCGAGGAAAGCCCCGCCCGCGGTCGAAACGTAGGAGAAATCGCCGGCGACACCCGCCTGGTTGAGCGCCGCGACGGTGTCGCCCCCGCCCGCGACCGAAACCAGCGAGCCCTCGGCGGTCAGCGCGGCGGCGGTCTTTGCGAGGGCAACCGTCGCGGCGTCGAAAGGCGGGGTCTCGAACGCGCCCAGCGGGCCGTTCCAGACGAGCGTGCGGCAGGTCTTGAGCACGTCGGCGAGCGCTTCGACCGCCTGCGGGCCGAGATCGAGGATCATCTCGTCGGCCGCGACTTCGTGGACGTTGCAGGTGCGCAACGACGGCGGATTGGGCGCGAATTCCTTCGCCACCACGACGTCGTAGGGCAGGTGCACGGTGCAGCCGGATTTCTCCGCTGCCGCCAGGATTTCCTCGCAAGTCCCGGCCAGATCGTGCTCGGCGAGCGACTTGCCCACCGCAACCCCGCGCGCTGCCAGAAACGTGTTGGCCATCCCCCCGCCGATTATCAGGTGATCGACCTTGCTCACCAGGTGCTTCAGAACTTCGAGCTTGGAGGACACTTTGGCGCCCCCAACCACCGCCGCGACAGGCTTCTCGGGCTCGCCCAGCGCGCGTTCAAGCGCGCGCAACTCGGCCTGCATCGCGCGGCCAGCGTAGGCGGGTAATACATGCGCAAGGCCTTCGGTCGAGACATGCGCGCGGTGCGCGGCGGAAAACGCGTCGTTGACGTAGAAGTTGCCATTCGCGGCAACTGCTTGCGCCAGGTCGGGATCGTTGGCTTCCTCGCCTTTCCAGAACCGCGTATTTTCGAGCACCGCGATGTCGCCCGGCTGCAGGATGGCGACCGTCCGCTCCACGACCGGGCCGAAGATTTCGGAAACGTACATCACCTCGCGGCCGAGCACATTCTCGAGCGTATCGACCACCATCGACAGCGACTGGGTCGAGCGGCGCTCGCCCTTGGGGCGCCCCAAATGCGCGAGCAGCAGCACTTTCGCGCCGCCATCGGCGAGTTCGAGAATCGTCGGCGCCGAAGCGCGCACGCGGGTGTCGTCGGTGACCGAAGCCCCGTCCATCGGCAGGTTGAGATCGACGCGGACCAGCGCGACTTTGCCGGACACCTCGCCGAGATCGTCGAGCGTGCGGATCACAGCAGCCCGGCCATCACCCCGGCGGTGTCGACCATGCGGTTCGAAAAGCCCCACTCGTTGTCGTACCAACTGAGCACGCGCACCAGCTTGCCGTCGATCACCGCGGTCTCGAGGCTGTCGATCGTCGAGCTGTGCGCGTCGTGGTTGTAATCGATCGAGACCAGTGGTTCGTCCGAATAGGCGAGCACACCCTTCATCGCGCCATCGGCCGCGGCCTTGAGCAGCTTGTTCACTTCCTCGACGCTCGTTTCGCGCCCGGGCATGAACGTCAGGTCGACAACCGAGACGTTCGGCGTCGGCACCCGGATCGCCGAGCCGTCGAGCTTGCCCTTGAGCTCGGGCAGCACCTCACCCACCGCGCGCGCGGCACCGGTGGTGGTCGGGATCATGCTCATCCCTGCGGCGCGCGCGCGGCGCGGGTCCGAATGGATCTGGTCGAGGATCTTCTGGTCGTTGGTGTAGGCATGGATCGTGGTCATCAGCCCGCGCTCGATCCCGATCGCGTCGTTGAGCACTTTGGCCACCGGCGCAAGACAGTTGGTAGTGCACGAGGCGTTCGAGACGATCAGATGGTCGGCGGTCAGCTTGGCGTGGTTGACGCCATAGACGACGGTCAGGTCGGCGCCTTTGGCGGGCGCGGAGATCAGCACACGCTTTGCCCCGGCATCGAGGTGCGCCTGCCCGCCCTTGCGATCGGCGAAAAAGCCCGTGCATTCGAGCGCGATGTCGATGCCGTTGGCTCGGTGCGGAAGCTTGGCCGGATCGCGCTCGGCGGTGACGTGGATGCGCTTGCCGTCGATGACAAGGTCGTTGCCGTCGGTGCTCACCTCGCCTTCGAAGCGGCCGTGGACGCTGTCGCGCTTGAACAACAGCGCGTTAGCCTTGGCATCGGCGAGGTCGTTGATCGAGACGATCTCAAGTCCGCAGTCGGGGCGTTCGATAATGGCGCGCGCGACGTTGCGCCCGATCCGCCCGAAACCGTTGATCGCAACTTTCGTCGCCATGCGAGAAGCTCCTGCTAAATACCTAGTTTCTGTTTGATTTTCGGCAAGATCGCTTCCGCGGTCAGGCCGAAGTAAGGAAACAAGTCCTCGGCCTTCGCGGACAAGCCGAAGCGGTCGATCCCGATCGCCAGGCCCTCGCGTCCGATCCACTTGTGCCAGCCGAACGTCGCCCCCGCCTCGATCGACACGCCGAGCACGCCTTCGGGAATGAGCGACCAGCGGTGCGTCTCGGTCTGCGCTTCGAACAGCTCCCAGCAGGGCATCGAGACGACATCCGCACCAATCCCGTCCGCCTCGAGCGCGGCGGCGACTTCGACCGCGATCTGCACTTCGGAGCCCGTGGCAAGCAGCACCGCTTTGCGCGCGGCCTGCGCCGAGATCAGGCGGTAGGCGCCTTTCCCGCAGCGGTTCTCGTCCGCATCGTCGCGCAGCGCGGGAAGGCCTTGGCGGGTGAGCGCGAGCAGGCACGGCCCGTCGCGGCGCTGAAGGGCAAGCTCCCAGCATTCGGCGGTCTCCAGCGCGTCGGCGGGGCGCATCACCCACAAATTGGGAATCGCGCGCAGCGCCGCCAATTGCTCGATCGGCTGGTGCGTCGGCCCGTCCTCGCCCAGCCCGATGCTGTCGTGAGTCATCACGAATATCGACGGCGCGTGGCTCAATGCCCCAATCCGGATCGCGTTGCGGCAATAGTCGCTGAACGTCAGGAACGTGCCGCCGTAAGGCACGATCCCGCCGTGCAGCGCCATCCCGTTGAGCGCGCTCGCCATCCCGAACTCGCGGATGCCGTAATAGACGTAACGCCCCGAGTAGTCCTCACGCGTCAGCGGCAGCGTCGAAGCGGTCTTGGTGTTGTTCGAACCGGTCAGGTCGGCCGAACCGCCGATCATCGCCGGGACCGTCGCGGTAAGCACGGTCAGCGCGTCCTCGCTTGACTTGCGCGTCGCGAGCTTGGGCTTGTCCGCCGCGAGCTTCGATTTGTACGAGTGCCATCCGGTCAACGCAGGCAGCTCACCCGCGATCCGCGCCAGGAACTCGTCGGCGCGCTTGTCCTTGGCCGCACGCCCTTCCCATTCGGCCCGCGCCGCCGCGCCGGGCTCGCCGAGCGCGCGCCAGTCGCCGAGGATCGCGTCGGGAATCACGAACGGAGCCGCATCCCAACCGAGCGTCTTACGCGCCGCGGCGATTTCCGCCGCACCCAGCGGCGAGCCGTGGACTTTGTTGGTCCCCTGCTTGTCGGGCGCGCCTTTGCCAATGATCGTGTGGCACTGGACGATCGACGGTTTGTCCGACCGCGCCGCCGAGCGCAGCGCGCGCTCGATATCGGCATAATCGTGCCCGTCGCACTCCACCGTGTGCCAGCCCGCGGTGCGATAGCGCCCGAGAACGTCGTCGACGGTCGAAAGATCGGTCGATCCGTCGATCGTGATCCGGTTCGAATCCCACAGCAGCTTGAGCCGCCCGAGCCTCAGGTTGGCGGCAAGCCCGACGGCTTCGTGGTTGATGCCCTCCATCAGGCAACCGTCGCCGGCGATCACCCAAGTGTGATGATCGACCAGTCCGTCGCCGAACTCGGCATTGAGGTGGCGTTCAGCGAGCGCCATGCCGACCGCCATCGCCACGCCTTGGCCGAGCGGGCCGGTGGTACACTCGGCGCCTTCGAGCTCGATGTTCTCGGGATGCCCCGCGCACGGGCTACCGAGCTGGCGGAAGCGGCGGATATCGTCGATCGTCGGCGCATCGTACCCGGTCAGGTAGAGCAACGCGTAAAGCAGCATCGAACCGTGCCCGGCCGAGAGCACGAAACGGTCGCGGTCGGGCCATTTGGGCGACGCCGGATCGAACTTGAGGAACTTGGAGAACAGTACCGTGGCGACGTCGGCCATCCCCATCGGCATTCCCGGATGGCCGCTGTCCGCCGCTTCGACCGCATCCATCGCCAGCGCGCGAATGGCATTGGCCATCGGCTGAAGGCGTGACTGATCGACGGTCATCGGCTGGACTCCGCTTGGGGGAAAGCGTGGCGATTCGACGCGGGCCTCCTTTGCGGACGGGGTACGCGCCCGTCAAGGCGAGCGGGCAGCCGGACGCGGCGGTGTCTGCCAAACTGTGGGAAGTCGCGGCGACAAGGCTTTGCGGTGCGCGACTTTTGCGGTAGCCAATGCCGATGGATGGGGATCGCTGCGAACGTGCGCTGACGCGCATCGCGGCTGCCGCGGGGCGGATAGAAGCCGCCGCGAAGGCGCCGCGAGCCGGGGGCGACAACGGCGAACTGGCCGCACTGCGCGGCCGGCACGCGGGGTTGCGCGCCGCAGTAACCCAATCGCTGGGCGATCTCGATGCGCTGATCGGGGGCAAATCGTGAGCAACGTCGACCTGCGCATCGGCGGGCGGAGCTACACGGTCGCTTGCGCGGCGGGCGAAGAGGCGCATCTCGCCGCGCTCGGGCAAACAATCGACGATAAACTCGCCGCGCTGGGGATGGCGGGGCAAAGCGAAACCCGGCAGTTGCTGTTCGCCGCACTGATGCTCGCCGACGAAGTCGATGAGGCGCGCAAAAGCGGCTCGCCCGCGCCGTCGCCGCCGCCGCTCTCGAGCGACGCTCTCCCCGGCCAGCTCGAGGCGATTGCCGAGCGGCTGGAGGCCTGCGCGGCGCACCTTGAGAGTTAACTCATTTGCGCCTACATAAGCCGCGACGGGAACTGCCCGGTGCGAGCCTTCGAAAATCCCTGAGGCTATAAGTAAATCCTTGGGGGCTGTCCCTGGTCGGATCCTGGTCCGGCACACACGGTTCCCGACCTGACGTGAACGCGTCAGAGGATTTCCCGGCAACGGCCCATGGTGGTCCCGTCACTTTTCCGCCCATTCGTGAAAGGCCGCGCGTGACCGAGAAGCCCACGCTGCGCGCCAAGCTGCGTGAGGAACGGCGGGGGCATGTCGCGGCGCTGCCGCAAGCGACGCGCGGCCTGATCCTGTCGCGCCCGCCCGGGCCGATCGTCGCGCTGATCCCCGAAGGTACGGCTGTCGCGGTTTATCGCGCGCTCGGTTCCGAAGCTCCCGCCGATGCTTACGCGCGGTTTTTCGCGGGGCGCGGTCACGTCATCGCGCTACCGTGGTTTGCAGACCGCAACGCCCCGATGCGCTTTCGCCGCTGGGACAATCCGCATAGCGCGGGCGAGCTGATCGCCGGACCCTTCGCCGCGCCGCAGCCGCCGGAGGCCGCCGAAGAGATCGAGCCCACGGCGCTGTTCGTCCCGCTGCTCGGTTTTACCGCGAGTGGGCATCGGCTCGGCCAAGGCGGAGGGCACTACGACCGCTGGCTGGCGGATCATCCTGCCGCGCTGGCGATCGGCTTGGCATGGGATTGCCAGCTTCGCCCGGCGCTTCCGGTCGAGGCGCACGACCGGGCGCTGACCGCCGTGGTCACCCCGACACGGCTGTTTGGACCGTGGCCATGAGGCGCGAGCCGACCTGGCGGATTCCGTTCGGGATTCTCGCACTGCTTGCCGCGCTGCTCGCCTACGGAGCCTTAGTGGCGCGTTACGTCGCACCGCTGCTGGCTGGCCGATCGTTGCTCGTCGAGACCCTCGCATACGTCGTGCTCGGGCTGGTCTGGCTGCTCCCGCTGCGCCGCTTCCTGTTGTGGATGGAAACGGGGCGCTGGCGTTGAGTTCACGCTGCTGTTTATAAGGGAAAATTCCCCAAGTGGCGCGAGTGACGGGACTTGAACCCGCGACCCTCGGCGTGACAGGCCGATACTCTAACCAACTGAGCTACACCCGCTCGCCGCTTGGGGAGCCGCGCCACTAAGCCAGCGGCTGGGGGCTGTCAACCGGCAGCCGCGCGCGCGATTCCGCGCCAATTTCAGGGCGTGAAGGCGATCTTAACCATAAATTCGCAACCTCCCGGCACAACTCCTCGCGATGACCGGGGGGACTTCGCCGATGCTTCGTTTGTGCATGCTTTCGCTGGCGCTGATGGCCGCGCCCGCGCTCGCCAATCCGACCGTGGCGATCGACAGCAGTGTCTTTGTCGAGCGCGCCACGCCAGAACACGGGCGGAGTCTCGAGCCCGCAGCCCGGCTCGCTCCCGGCGACCGCGTGGTCTATGTCGTAAGCTGGCAGAGGCTCGGCGGGAACGGCGGCTTCACCGTGACCAATCCACTCCCGCGCACGGTCTATTTCCAGGGCAGCGCGGAGGGCGACGAGGAAGTCTCGGTCGACGGGGGAAGGACTTGGGGGAAGCTCGGCGCGCTGCGCATCGGCGCGCGACTGGCGACGCCCGAGGATGTCACCCACGTCCGCTGGAGGGTTGCCTCGCCCCGCGCTTCGGGGCGGATTGCATACAGCGGGATCGTCCGCTGACCCGTTAGCAGTTCTCGTACTTCCAGTTGCGCTTCTTGCCCTCAGCGAGCCATTCGACCGCCTGAGCGATCCGCTTGGCGCGCGTTTCCTCGCGCTTGGCCTCGACGATCCATTCGAGATACTCGCGCCGGTGCGAGGGTGCGAACGCATCGAACGCCGCCTTCGCCGAGGCATTGCCGGCCAGCGCCGCGGCAAAATCGTCGGGCACGGGGATTTCGGGCTTGGGCCTCGGGTTCGCCGACCGGACCATGGCGGTGCCTTGGGTCGCCACTCGTTTTGCAGCGGCGTGCAGGCTGGCGGTGAATTCTGACTCGGGGGGAAGATCGGCGACCGAAGTCAGCCTGCCGTACTGGCCCATGGCGTCATCCTTCCCGTCATCACCGTGAACCACCAGCGCGCAGTGCGCTTTGAACGCCGCCATGCCAGCCACGTTCTTGTCGTTCACCGTGAAGGCCGGCATGCCCCATTTGATGGTCTCGCCGACCCCGGGCAATGCGCCGTGCACTACTTCGCGAATGTGCCGCAGGACCGGCTTGGCGAAGTCCGCGGCCTTGTCGATATAGGCATCGATACGCGCATCACTCGCCATCGCCCTCTCCCTAGTCGCTCAGCAGCAGCACCGGGGTTTCGATCAGCCGCTTGACCGCCTGGACATAGCTCGCCGCGTCCCAGCCGTCGACCACGCGGTGATCGCAGCTGATCGAGATGTTCATCAGCTTGCGCTTCTCGATCCGCTCGCCGCCCATCCCGTCGGGCACGAACATCGGCCGCTCGACAATCCGGTTGGGTCCAATGATCGCGACCTCGGGGCGGTTGATGACGGGCGTCGTCGCCACCCCGCCGAGCGGGCCGAGCGAAGTGACGGTGATCGTTGAGCCCGACAATTCTTCGCTCTTGGCGGTGCCGCTGCGCGCTGCGTCGGCCAGCCGGACGATTTCGCGCGCGAGTTGCCAGATGTTCTTGTCTTGGGCGTCGCGGATCACCGGGACCATCAGCCCGGCGTCGGTCTGCGTCGCCATCCCAAGATGCACCGCGCCATGGCGCGTGACCACGCCCGCCTCGTCGTCGAAGCGCGCATTGAGCATTGGGAATTGCGGCAACGTGCGGCAAATCGCGACGATCAGCAGCGGCAGCATGGTCAGCTTGGGCTGACTCCGATCACCCTGAGCCTGTCTAAGGGCGCGCGCGGAATTGAGCTGCGCGCGCATGTCTTCGAGCGCGGTCACGTCGCACTCCTCGACATACGTGAAGTGCGGAATATTGCGCTTGGCCGCGGCCATGTTCTCGGCGATCCGGCGGCGCAGGCCGATGACCTTGATCGTCTCGTCCGCGCGCTTGCCGCCCGCCGGGCGGAAGCCCGATCCCGCGTTGTAGGCGAGGAAGGCGTCAAGATCGGCGTGACGGATGCGGCCGTCGTCGGCAGGTTTCACTTCGGCAAGGCTTACGCCGAGGTCTTTGGCGCGAGCGCGGACGGCGGGGGAGGCCAACGCTTTACCCTCGCCCCCGTTCGTGTCGAGCGAAGTCGAGACACGTTCGCGCGGCGCTCGAACCGGCTCCGGTTCGGACGTCCTGTGCGGTGTCTCGACTTCGCTCGACACGCACGGCTCTGGGTTTTTTGATTGAGCGGGCGCAGCCTCCACCGCCCGCTCCTCGTTGGCAACCTGTGGCGTTTCCGCCTCGATCCGTTGCTCGACCGCGTCCTCGCCCTCCACTTCGATCACCACCAGTGCCGAGCCGATCGCGACGACGTCGCCAACCTCGCCCGCAACCTCGATCACCGTGCCCGTCACCGGGCTTTCCATCTCGACCGTGGCTTTGTCGGTCATCATGTCGGCAACCCGGCCGTCTTCTTCGACGCGCTCGCCGACCTTGACGTGCCAGGCGACGATTTCGGCCTCGGCGATGCCTTCGCCGATGTCGGGGAGGCGGAATGTGAAACGCGCCATCGGATCAGTCCTTGAGCAAACGGTCGATCGCCTCGCCGATGCGGACGGGACCGGGAAAATAGGCCCATTCGAGGCTGTGCGGATAGGGGGTGTCGAACCCGGTGACGCGCTCGACCGGGGCTTCGAGTTGATAGAAGCAGCGCTCCTGGACCAGCGCCGAAAGCTCCGCGCCGAACCCGCTGGTGCGCGTCGCCTCGTGGACGACCATACAGCGACCGGTCTTCTTTACCGAAGCCTCGATCGTTTCGATGTCGAGCGGAACCAGCGTGCGCAAGTCGATGATTTCCGCATCGATGCCCTTCTCCGCGCAGACCGCGCCCGCGACGTGGATCATCGTGCCGTAAGCGAGCACGGTCATCGCCTCGCCTTCGCGGACGATGCGCGCCTTGCCCAGCGGGACGGTGTAGTGGCCTTCGGGCACCGCGCTGTCGGCATGCTTGCTCCACGGCTCGACCGGCTGGTCGTAGTAGCCGCTGAACGGGCCGTTGTAGATGCGCTTGGGCTCGAAGAAGACGACCGGATCGTTGTCCTCAATCGCGGCGATCAACAGGCCTTTAGCGTCGTAGGGCGTCGACGGGATGACGGTCTTGATCCCGGCGACATGCGTGAACAGCGCCTCGGGGCTCTGGCTGTGGGTCTGCCCGCCGAAGATGCCACCGCCGAACGGCGAGCGGACGGTCATCGGGGCGATGAACTCGCCCGCCGAGCGGTAGCGCAGCCGGGCCGCCTCGCTGATCAGCTGATCGAGCCCGGGGTAGATGTAATCGGCGAACTGGATCTCGGGCACCGGGCGCAGGCCGTAGGCGCCCATCCCCACCGCGACGCCGATGATCCCGCATTCGCTGATCGGGGTGTCGAAGACGCGGGTCTTGCCGTGCTTCTTTTGCAGACCGGCGGTGGCGCGGAACACGCCGCCGAAAAAGCCGACGTCCTCGCCCATCACGATCACATCCGCGTCGCGCGCGAGCATCACATCGAGCGCGTCGTTGATCGCCTCGATCATGTTCATCCGCCGCGTGGGAGCTTCCTTCACGCTCACCGCGCCGTCTTTCGCCGCACCGTTCATTCCTTCCACTCCGGCCACTTGATCTGGCGCTCGCGGATCGCCTGCGCGGCTTGTTCCTCGAGGTGCCAGGGCAACTCCTCGAACACGTCCTCGAACATCGTGTGGAACGGGTGGTGGAGCCCGTGGCCGAGGACGCCGTTCTTCTCGGCTTCCTTAGTCGCCGCCTTGACGGTGTCGACGTGCTCGCGGTCCATCGCCGCGTGTTGTTCCTCCGACCATTCGCCGAGTGCGATCAGGTGGTCTTTCAGCCGCGTGATCGGATCGCCCAGCGGCCATTCGCTGCGCTCGTGCGCGCTGCGGTATTGGCCCGGATCGTCCGAAGTGGAATGCCCTTCGGCGCGGTAGGTGAAATGCTCGATCAGCGTCGGACCCATGTTGGCGCGCGCACGGTTCGCGGCCCAGCGCACCGCCGCGTAGACCGCGAGCGCGTCGTTGCCATCGACGCGTAGTCCGGCGACGCCATAGCCGATCGCCCGCGCGGCAAAGGTCGTGCGCTCCGAACCCGCGAAGCCCGAAAAGCTCGAGATCGCCCACTGGTTGTTGACGACGTTGAAGATCACCGGGGCGTTATAGACGGTGGCGAAAGTCATTGCCGCGTGGAAGTCGCCCTCGGCGGTCGAGCCTTCGCCGAGCCAGGTCGCGGCGATCCGGCTGTCGCCCTTGATCGCGCTGGCCATCGCCCAGCCCGCCGCTTGCGGGACTTGGGTCGCGAGATTGCCGCTAATCGTGAAAAAATTCAATTCGCGGCTCGAATACATGATCGGGAGCTGGCGGCCTTTGAGCTTGTCCGCGCGGTTCGAAT
>JBBRER010000027.1:0-18847 GCA_038202745.1 Sphingomonadales bacterium | reverse complement strand
TCGATCGCCTCGACGAAGATCGTTCCCTCGCCGGTCACCGCGATCCCGTCGCGCGGCTGGGCTTCCTGGCCGTTGACCCGCACCCGTCCGACCGGCGCGACCAGATACTGATGACGCTCCGGGTGTGCCGCAAACGTCGCGCTCTCGCCCGCCTTGAGCGTCGCCGCGGCGACGCTGGCGTCGCTGCGGATCGGCAGCGCGTGATCGTGCTCGGGGCGGCCGCTGGCGACGATCTCGAACTTGCCCGCGCGGGTGCCGCGGGGGAATTCGCGCTGGCCCCAGCTCGGTGCGGCGCCGGCGTGATCGGGCAGGATCCAGATCTGAAACAGCGTGGTCGGCTCGTCCTCGCGGTTGTACTCGGCATGAGTGATGCCCGATCCCGCGCTCATCACCTGGACGTCGCCCGCGGCGGTGCGCCCTTTGTTGCCGAGGCTGTCCTCGTGCGTGATTGCGCCGCTGCGTACGAACGTGACGATCTCCATGTCGCGGTGCGAGTGCGGCGGGAACCCGGTCTGCGGCGCGATGGTGTCATCGTTCCAAACGCGAATGTGGCCCCAGGCCATCCGCTCGGGATCGTGGTAGTCGGCAAAGCTGAAATGGTGCCGCGCGTTTAGCCAGCCGTGGTCGGCATGGCCGAGCGCGGCGAGAGGGCGGATATCGATCATCGGAGGTCTCGCCTCGGCGGGGTGTTGCCGCCGGTATGGTGGAGATGTGGGATGCCTTCGCCGCGCGTCAAGCCCGCGCCGGACGCTCGCCCGCGCGCTGCGGGAGGAACGCGATCAACGCGAGGATCGCGGCGAGTAGAGCCCCGGTAGCGAGCGGGCGGCTGAGCGCGATTCCCCCGCTCGCCAGCGGCTTGTCGAGAAAGTCGCCGACGGTCGCGCCGAGCGGACGCGTCAGGATGAACGCCGCCCAGAACAGCGCGACGTGCGAAACCCTCGTCCAGAAATACAGCCCCGCGAGCACCGCCAGCCCCGCACCGAAGATCAGCGCGCCGCCGGCATAGCCCGCGCCCGCATCGGCGACCCAGTCGCCCAGCGCGGTGCCGAGCGTCTGCGAGAAGGTAATCGTGATCCAGTAGAACATCTCCGCCGGAGCAGTGGCGACGCTGTCGACCGAAATCGTCCCGAGCGAACGGTGCCAGGTAAACAGCGACACGATGACCAGCGCGAACAGCAGCAGCGACCCGCCCGGATAGCCGATTCCGAGCGATCGCGTGCAGAAGTCGGCGAGCGTCGTCCCAGCGGTGGTCGAAGCAACGATCGTCGCCCAGTAGAGCCACGGATTGAACCGCCGCGCGCGGATTTGCAGCCACACCAGCGCGGCGAGCAGCAGCCCGAAGATAGCGGTTCCGATCAGATAGCCATTGATCCCGGCATGACCGGCGGCGGGCGTGGTCTCGCCGAGCCACGTCATGGACACGCTGTCGCCGCCGGTCTCGCCCAGGGTCGTCGCGAGAATCTTGACGATCCAGAAGCCCAGCGTAACCGCCGGGACTTTGGTGAGCGCCGATCGGGTCTGCGTGTCCATGCCGTGATTCCTTTTAGCCCGAGATTCGATCAATCGTGATCGCGGCGTCCCTCGGACTTGTTTTCGACAACGCGCCCGGTGCGCCCATCGATCCCGATTTCCTGGACGTTGCCCTTTTGCTGGATGTCGAACGAATAGCGCCAGATGCCGCCTTCCTTTTCGTACTCGGACGAGATGACCCGTCCGGGGGCGAGCCGCAGCGCCTGTGCCCGCGCTTGCGCCATCGAAATGCTCGGCTTGGGCGGATGCGCGGCGAAGGCCTGCTGCGTCGCGGCGCCTGTCGCACACAGCCCGGCGAAGGCAACGAGATATCGGAAATTACGCATTTTATTTACTCCATCGGCCCCCAAGGGAAGAACGAACGCGTTTTCGCCAGCCCGTCATCGGCAAGTGTCCAATGTCGACCGGCGTTGCGATTTACCTATGTCGAATATTCCGAATTGCCCATAAGCGGACGCGTAATGGACTCCCAATCAGCACTTGTTGACGCCGCGGGTCCTTCCTCGGGCCGCTTGCGCTTCGCGGTTTCGGTGGTGATGCTGCAGGCGGTAGCCGCGATTTTCTTCGTCGCGGATTCGCTGTTCGACACGCAATCGTCGTCGCAAAGCGACGCACTAACGTTGAATTGGCTGGAAATGGGATTGGCGGTGGCCCTGCTTGCAGGGATCGCCATGGGCGGGTGGCTCACCCGCCAGATGTTCCTCGAAGCGCGTGAGCGCGAGCGGGTGGTGGCCATCGCCCGCGGGGCGCTCGCGGCTGTGATCGCGGATCGGTTTGCCGAATGGCGGTTGTCCGCGGCCGAAACCGACGTGGGGTTGTTCGCCCTCAAGGGATGCAGCATTTCCGAGATCGCGGGAATGCGCGGCTCCGCCGAAGGGACGGTGCGCGCTCAACTCAGCCAAGTCTATGCGAAGGCCGGGGTGTCGAGCCAGCCGATGTTTGTGGCGCTGTTCGTCGAAGAGTTGCTTGGCGGCTAGAAGCTTCGAGCGCAGCCGGGCTACTAGAAGCTCTTCCGCACCCCGACAAAGAACGCGCGGCGCGGGCCGTACTCCGGCTGACCCGCACCTACGCCCGAACCGTCGTGAATAAGGTAACTCTTGTCGAACAGGTTCACTACGTCGAAGCGCAGCGTGACGCCCTTTTCCTCGCTCGCACCGATCACCTGGCTGACCCCGAAGTTGACCTGGACGTACGGACTTTGCGTCCCGCCGTTGGGGACGATCCCCGCCGGGTCCGCAGCGCGCAGCCCGCTGCCGTAGATCAGGTCGAACGACGGAGTGAGCTTGCCAAGCCCGTCATGCAGCTTGAGCGCGCCGCCCGCCGATCCGGTCCATTTCTGCGAATGGTCGGTGTAGATGTAGTGGTTTGCGATGTAATCCAGCTCCGTCTGATCGAAGAAAAACTGGTTCGAGACGATCGCCTTCGCCTTCTGGTCGCCGCGCGCGAGGTTGCCGTAGAGCTCGACCCGCGGGCTTTCGTAGTTGAAGCCCGCCTCGACCCCCCAGCCTTTGGACCTGGCGAAGTTGTTGGGCGACTGGATCAGCGTCGAGCCGAAGTGCTCCTCGTCGAGCAGGTTGGTCTTGCGCTTGTAGTAGGCGTCGAGCGTGACGCTGAGCCGCGGGGTGACGAACTGCTGGAGCCCCGCGTCGAAGTTGTGCTCGCGCTCAGATCGCACCGGGTCCGCGGTCCGAACCGCGAAGGCGTTGGTGGTGCCAGCGAACGCTGAAACGTTGCCGGCGACCGTAATCTCCAGCGGGGGCGGGGTGAAATAGCGCGCGTAACCGGCGTGGAACGTCGTCCACCGCCCCGGCTTCCACACCAGCCCGAAGCGCGGGCTGAACTGGTCCTCGCTGACCAGCGCGTCCGAGCGATCGTAGCGCACCCCGAAGTTGAAGGTCAGCGCCTCGCTCGGCTGCCACTCGTCCTGCAGATACGCGGCGAACGTCGTGCCGCGCTGGCCCTGCTTCACTGGAATGACGATCGGCCTGTCGCTGGTCTGGTTGCCCGCCGAATCCGCCGCGAAGACGCGGTTGACGCTATCGGTCGTGGTCCGCTCGCGCTGGTAGAACAGCCCGGCGCGCAAGTGGTGGCGCTCGCCCAGCTTGAGCCCGGCGTCGCTCTGCACACCCCAGGCAAGGCTAGCCTGGATGAGGTCGGTGTCGACGCCGTTGAACAACAGCTGGCCACCGTCGGGGTCGGGCGTGTAGTGCGCGCGCGCATCGCGGATGAACGGGGCGAACTGGAAGTCGAAGGTGTCGCCCGAATATTGGTAGGCGAGCACGCCGAATTCCGACCGCTGCCGTTGGTTCTGGTCGAGCAGCGATGAATCGAACGTCGTCCGGCCTTGGAAGCGGTATTGCGGGACCAGACCCGGCGTGTTGGGGATCTGGAATGTGCCGTAGGAAAAGCCGCCGAACGCGGTGAGACGGCTGGTCTCGCCGATCACGTCGGAGGCGTAGGCGAACGCGCGGTACTGATCGGTGCGGTCGTGGATCGCCTCTTTCGAGGCGGTCGGGTTGCTGATCCCCTGGTCGTTCCTGAGGTAGCTTGCCGAAGCGAAGTAGTTGAGCGAGCCGATCCCGTCGCGGATCGTCGCGCTCGGCTGGATGGTGCCGTGGCTGCCGCCGTAGATGCCCACATCGCCGTCGAAATCGAAGCTGTCGGTGCGCGTCTTCATGTTGACCACGCCCGCGGTTCGGAACCCGTATTGCGCGGGCAGCGCGCCGGTGATGACCTCGATCGAGCTCGCGACGCGCGGATCGACGAGCGCGCCGAACCCGGCGAAGCCTTGCGGAACGGTCACCCCGTTGAGCCGGTACTGGACGTTGCCGTGCTCGTTGCGGATGTGGATGTCGCCGTCGCCGTCCGAATCCTGCGCAACCCCGGGGGCCTGGAGGAGCACACCCTTGAGGCTGCGGTCGGCGCCGCCCGGCTGGTTGTCGAGCTGGTCGCGGCTGAACGCGAACTTGTTGGCGCCGAGCGAGGGATCGATGCTGTCGCGCGCGCGGTCGAGCCGCTGCGCGGTGACCACTATGGCGTCGTTGCCGGGCGCGGCGTCGGCATCGGGGGCCGCATCCGGGGCAGACGCGTCGGTGGCGGCAGTTTCGGCGGCAAGAGCGGGAGACGCGGCAAGCAGGGTGGTGCTCAGCAAGAGCGCGCGAAGAAGCATGGCAATTCCGGGGAAAGGGGAGGTTCGCGGTCTCCATACTCGCGATGATACAACGTATCAAGTGTCGTTCGCCGTGCGGAGTCGGCGGTTCGTCGCTTCGGAACGTAAATTCATGCGATTCCATGGCCCTCGGCGAGATATTCGACGCTCTGCATTTCATTGAGCCGGCTTACCGTGCGTTCGAACTCGAACCTGCCGTCGCCGGCGGGATAGAGCTCCTGGGGTTCGGCCGCGGCGGCTGCGATAAGCTTGACCTTGTGCTCGTAGAACGTGTCGATCAGCGTCACGAACCGTGCCGCCTCGTTGCGCAGATCGGGCCCCATTCGCGGGATGCCGACAATCAGCACGCTGTGATAGGCGTGCGCGATCGCGAGGTAGTCCGAGGCGCCGCGCGGTTCGCCGCACAGCCGCTTGAAGCTGAACGCGGCGACGCCCTTGAGGCTTTTGGGAACGTGCAGGACTCGCCCCCCGCCCAGTTCGAGATCGGCGGCGGGAACGTGATCGGCGTCCTCGGGCGGATAGTCGGTGAGGCGGAAGAAGGCGTCGCGCGCCTTGTCGGTCGCGGCTTCGCCGAGTGGGCTGTACCAGGTGTCGATCCCGGCGAGGCGCTGCATCCGGTAGTCGACCGGCCCGTCGAGCGGCGTCACGTCGAGCTTGTTCTCGATCAGCGCGATGAACGGCAGGAAGTGCTCGCGGTTGAGCCCGTCCTTGTACAGATCGCTCGGCGCGCGGTTCGAGGTGGTGACGACTGTCACGCCATGGACCTCGATCAACTGGGTGAACAGCCGGCTCATGATCATCGCATCGGCGCTGTTGTTCACCACCATCTCGTCGAACGCGAGGCAGCGCAGATCGGCGGCGAGCGCTGCGGCGACCGGAGGGATCGGATCGCCGCTTTCGCTTGCGCGGGCTTCGCGCAGCCGGGCGTGGACCTCGATCATGAACGCGTGGAAGTGGACCCGGCGCTTGCGGCGGATCGCGAGGTTGTGATGGAACAAGTCCATCAGCATCGACTTGCCGCGCCCGACCCCGCCCCACAGGTACACCCCGCGCGGGCGTTCCGGACGCCGCGCCAGCAGCCGCGCCAGGACGCCCGGCTCGCTTTTGTGCTCGAGCGCGCGCTGGAGCCGGTCGAGCCGCTCGGCCGCGTCGTACTGGTCGGGATCGGGCTTGAGCTCGCCATCGGCGACGAGCGCTTCATAAGCCGCGAGAACCTTGCTCATTTGGGCGCGGTCGGCTTGCGGATCGTGCCCGAATAGGCCGCGACGATCCCGCCTTCGCCCTGCTCGACCACCCCCCGCAGGAACACCAAGCGGCGCGTTTCCTTGAGCAGTTCGGTCACCGCGTCGCACGGGCTTCCGGGCTTGCCCGCGCCAATGAACTGAACCGACAGATCGAGCGTCACCGCGGTCCCCGCCTCGATGATCCCGAGCATTCGCGAACACGCGAACAGCGCGATGTCGATCAGCGCAAGGACCGTGCCGCCATGAATGTTGTCGGCAAGATTGGTGTGGCGGTGCTCGGGGAACATCCGCAGCCGCGCCTTATTGCCGTCCTCGGCTCGGACCAGCAGACGCGGGAACATCCAGCTGTTGAAGCGCGTTGGGTCATTAAGCTGCCAGGTATGCCAACCCGGATTGTCGGGATCGGGCTCGCTGCGGAAGCCGCGGTCATCACTCACTTGTGCATCCCGATCCGACCACCTTAACACCCCAAAATCCGCTCATCCTGAGCTTGTCGAAGGATTGCCCTTTACGTCGTGCGGTTGCGCGCTGCCTCAAGGGAAAAGCAGTCCTTCGACAAGCTCAGGACGAACGCGGCAAGCGCGTCGCTACAGGCTGCGTTGCACCTGCAGCTTCTTGATCTCGGCGATCGCGCGCGCCGGGTTGAGTCCTTTGGGGCAGACGTTGGCGCAGTTCATGATCGTGTGGCAGCGGTAGAGCCGGAACGGGTCTTCGAGCTCGGACAGCCGTTCGCCGGCCATCTCGTCGCGGCTGTCGGCGAGCCAGCGATAAGCCTGGAGCAGGATCGCGGGGCCGAGGAACTTGTCCGAGTTCCACCAGTAGCTCGGGCACGCTGTCGAGCAGCACGCGCACAGGATGCATTCATAAAGCCCGTCGAGCTGTTCGCGCTGTTCGGGGCTTTGCAGCCGCTCCTTGCCCGAGGGCGTGGGGGTCACGGTCTGCAGCCACGGCTTGATCGAGGCGTACTGCGCGTAGAAATGCGTGAAATCGGGGACGAGATCCTTGATCACGCTCATCGCCGGGAGCGGGGTGATGCGGACATCGCCTTTCAGGTCCTCGATCGCGGTGGTGCAGGCGAGCCCGTTCTTCCCGTTCATGTTCATCGAGCACGACCCACAAATTCCCTCGCGGCACGAGCGGCGGAAGGTCAGCGTCGCGTCAGCTTCCGTCTTCATCTTGATCAGCGCGTCGAGCACCATCGGCCCGCAGGTGTCGAGATCGATTTCGAATGTGTCGTACCGCGGATTTTCGCCGCTATCGGGATCGTAGCGATAGACGGTGAACGTCTTGGTCCGCGCGGCCCCTTCCGCGCGGTGGACGCGGCCCTTGCGGGTGATCTTGCTGTTCGCGGGAAGAGTAAAGGTCGCCATCGTCCAGCCCCTGCGTCGCCTTCCCAATTTCCTTAGCGCCTCGCCGCGCGTCCGCAAGCGCGCATCGTCTTTCGCGATTTTCGTGCCGGACGATCGTCATTCGTGGTATCGTGCGCCAACCGCCGAAGCTTGGGAGAGCACCGATGGCGTCTATCCGATTGATCGCAAAGCTTACGCTGGCTGTGCTTGCGCTGGGAATTGCAGGCCAGCCGTTGTTGTCCGAGTCCGGCGGAGGCGGCGGGAGCGGCGGCTCGGGTGGGGGGATGCCGAGCGAGAACACCCCGCAATACGATCCGGCAGCCGAATACCAGAAGGGCGCCGCCGCGTTTACCGCGCACGATTTCAAAGCCGCCGCGACCGCGTTCAAGCGCGTCGTCGATGTCGTCCCCAAGCACGCGCCCGCGCAATATCTGCTCGGCGCGAGCTATCTTGGACAGGGCGATTTCAAGAAGGCCAAGCGCCCGCTCGAAGCGGCGCTCAAGCTCGATCCGGCGATGCTCGACGCGCAGCGCGATCTCGCCATCGCCTATGCGCGGGGCGGGGATGCGGCGAAGGCGGCGGTGCAGCGCGAGGCGTTGATCGCGCGCAAAACCGCTTGCGCGGGCGCCTGCGCCGATGCCGCACGGATCGACGCCGCGCTCGCCGCGGTCGATGCCGCGCTGGCGGGCGCGCCGCCCCAGGCTCTCGGGCCGTCGCACGCGATCGGCGCGCCCGGCGCGGTCGATGCGGCTTATGTCGCGGCGGTCGGACTGATCAACGAGGGCCGTTACGAGCCTGCAATTGCGGTGCTCGACGAGGCGGTGTGGCGCAGCGGCCCGCACCCCGACCTGCTGACCTACCTCGGCTTCGCCAACCGCAAGCTCAAGCGCTACGATGCGGCGCGCGGGTGGTACGAAGAGGCGCTCGCGGTCGCCCCGCAGCACCGCGGCGCGCTCGAATACTATGGCGAACTCAAACTCGAACTGGGCGATTTGAGCGGTGCGCGCGCGCACCTCGCGCGGCTCGACACGCTGTGCGGCTTCGGTTGCCAGCAGGCCGACGAACTGCGCCGGTGGATTCGCGAGAGCGGCCGATCCGCTTCCTGATCGGCGCGGCCGCGCTACTCGCCGGAGCGGCGGCGGGCGCGAGCGGATCGAATGATCTCTCGGCCCTGACTTGGACCGCGCCGGGCCATGCGCGCGAGGTCTTGTCGAGCGAACCCGCGACGTGCCTTCAGCCCGGTGCCGATGCGCAGACGGTGGCGACCGGGCAAGCTTTGTTCAACGCGCCGGGGCTGCTCGGCGGGCAGGCCGCGCGCGCGCAAGTGTCGTGCGCGAGTTGCCACGCCAACGGCCGCCGCAACGCACAGTTCTTCCTCGCCGGGGTGTCGAACGCGCCCGGCACGGCGGATGTCAGCGCGAGCTTTTTCAGTATCGCGCGCGCCAACCCGACATTCGATCCCAAGCCGATCCCCGATCTCGCGCCGCCGGGCAAGGTCTCGCGCGCCAGCGACGGTGCGCTCGAACATTTCATGCGCGGGTTGATCGTAGAGGAATTCGCCGGGCGCGAGCCTAGTCCGGCTGCGCTTTCCGCGCTCGGGGCATACGTCCGCGCGATCCGCGCGTGTCCCGGTCGCGTGGACCAACCGAGGACGCTCGATGCCCAGCTGGACCTGGTGCGCGCCTCAATTGTCGGCGCGGCGGCGATGGCCGAGCGCGGCGATGCGCGAACCGCCGCGGTGCTGATCGGCGCCACGCGGCATCAGCTCGGATTGATCGACGAGCGGATTCCCGGGTTGCGCGCCGAGCGTGCGCTGCTTCTTTCCGCCTCGCGCGCGCTCCAGCCGATTGGTGAAGCGGCATCGCCCGATGCTGCACGGTTGCGCGCCTGGACTGCGCGCTTCGATGCCCAGGTTGTTCCCAGTTTGCACCGGGTTGTGGCGCAGAGCCTTTACGACCCTCGAAAGCTCGATCGCTGGCTAGCGAAAGAGCGCTAGAACCCGCGCACTTCGCCGACTTGCATGACCGACGCGTTGGCCTCGCCGTATTGCTGCTCGAGCGCCGCGCGGCGGAACCTTTCCGGGGCTTCGAACGGGTCTTCGGGGGTGAGCATGATGCTCCCCCAGTGCATCCCCACCGCCGCTTTCGCGCCGATATCGCGCGCGATGCCGATCGCTTCCTCGGGAGTGGCGTGGCTTGCTTTCATGATCGCGCGCGGGGTGTAGGCGCCGATCCCGACGAGCGCGAGATCGAATGGCCCGGCGCGCGCGCCGATCTCGCGGAACACCTCCCCCGGCGCGCTGTCGCCGCCAAACCACACTTTGCGATTTGGCGAGGCGAGCGCGAAGCTCGCCCATAGTGTGCGGTTGCGGTCGAACGGGCCACGTCCCGAAAAGTGCACCGCAGGGAGGCAAGTGATCGCGAGTTCGCCGAGCGCAACGTCCTGCCACCAGTCGAGCTCGGTCACGTCGGCGAAACCGCACCGCCGCAGCATCGGCGCGAGCCCGAGCGGGCAAATCACCGGGGTTCCCTCGCGCCGCCGATAGGCGCGCAGTGCCCGCGTATCGAGGTGATCGTAGTGGTTGTGGCTGATCACGATCAGATCGAGCCGGGGCAGATCGGCGGCTCGCACCGCCGCATCGAGGAATCGCTTCGGACCCATTCCGAACGGCCCCGCCGCGCGCGAGAGGTAAGGATCGGTGAGGATCAGTTTGCCCGCGAGCCGCAGCGCGAAGCAGGCATGGCCGAGCCAAGCGAGGTGCGCCTCGGGCAGCGCGGCGAGATCGGGCGGGGCGGGCGCGACGAGCCCGGCGGGCAGCGGCGGCAGCTTCGCGCGGCGCATGTCGAGCGCGAGGAACTTGAGGAAATCGCGGAACGTCGCGTCCGACCGCGGACTGCCATGCGGATTGCGGAACCCGCCGGCGGGGCGGTGGTGCGCGGGCCGCGCACCGCCCCCGGCAACGGGTTCGCTCATTTCAGGCTCAGGCGCCGAACGTCCGTTGCCACCAGCCGCCGCGCGGAGTCTCGCCGTCTTCGCCGGGCTCGCCGTCAGCGGCGACGGTCTCGCCGAGCGGCGCTTCCTTGCTCACCGGGGTTTCGATCAGCGCCGGGTTGGCCTCGGCGGCCGCTTTCTTGCGGGTCCGCTTGGGCTTGGCCGGAGCCTCGTCCGCGGGCACGGCTTCGACGACCGGCTCGGCTACCTTCTTGCGCGAACGGCCCGGCTTGACCGGAGCTTCCTCGGCGATCGGTTCGGCGGCAACTTCCGGCTCGTCGGCAGGCGCGTCGGCCTTCTTGCGGCGGCCGCGCTTGGGCTTCTCGGCGACGGGCGCGTCCGTGATTTCGGGTTCGATTTCCATCGGCTCGCCCGACGCCGCTTCCTCGCCGACTTCGGCTTCGGACGTCACGCCTTCCCCGTTTTCGCCCGCGCCGCGCCCGCCACGCCGGCGGCGCCCACGGCGACGGCGCTTGCGCGGACCTTCGCCGTCTTCGCCTACCGCATCGTGACGTTCGCCGGGCTCCTGCTCGGCAGGCGCGGCTTCGCCCGCGCTTTCGTCGTCGTTGGCGGCGGCTTCTTGGCCAGCGCCTTCCTCGTCACGGTGCCCGCCGCGGCGGCGGCGGCCACGACTGCGGCGTTTGCCGCGGTCCCGTTCGCCATCACCGCGCTCGCCTTCGCTTTGGCGGTCGCCGCCACGCGCTTCTTCGGCGCCCACCTCTTCGTCCTCATCCTCGTCCTCGGCGACGAAGTCGTCGTCATCGACGATGGGCTCGAACTTTGGGGTGAATTCGGGTGGCGGACCGGACGAGCCGACGCGCATCTTGGCGCCTTCGTTCTCGCCTTCGGGGAGGACTTCGACGCGCACCCCGTAGCGGTCCTCGATCTCGGCGAGATCGGCGCGCTTGGCGTTGAGCAGATAGACCGCCGCTTCGGTGCTCGCGAACAGCGAGATCACCGACCCGCGGCCCTTGGCGGCCTCGTCTTCGATAAACCGCAGCGCGGACAACCCGGCGCTCGATGCGGTCCGCACCAGGCCGGTTCCGTCGCAGTGCGGGCAGCCGCGGGTGGTCGCTTCGAGCACCCCGGTGCGCAGCCGCTGGCGGCTCATCTCCATCAGCCCGAAGCTCGAGATGCGGCCCACCTGGATCCGCGCGCGGTCGTTCTTGAGCGCGTCCTTCATCGCCTTTTCGACTTTGCGGACGTTTGACCCATACTCCATGTCGATGAAGTCGATCACCACCAGCCCGGCCATGTCGCGCAGCCGCAACTGCCGCGCGATTTCGCGCGCCGCTTCGAGATTGGTGTTGAGCGCGGTCGCCTCGATTCCGTGCTCCTTGGTCGAGCGGCCCGAGTTGATGTCGATCGAGACCAGCGCCTCGGTCGGGTTGATGACGATGTAGCCGCCGCTCTTGAGCTGGACGACGGGGTCGTACATCGCGCTCAGCTGGTCCTCGGCGCCGTAGCGCTGGAACAGCGGGACCGGGTCCGAATAGGCCTTCACCCGCTTGGCGTGGCTCGGCATCAGCAGCTTCATGAAGTCGCGCGCGGCGCGGTAGCCGGCTTCGCCTTCGACCACGACATCCTCGATGTCGCGGTTATAGATGTCGCGGATCGCGCGGCGGATCAGATCGCTGTCCGAATGGATCAACGCGGGCGCGCTCGACTTCATCGTGTTCTCGCGAATCCCGTCCCACAGCCGGGCGAGATAGTCGAAGTCGCGCTTGATCTCGGTCTTGGTTCGCTGGAGCCCGGCGGTGCGCACGATGCAGCCCATCGACTTGGGCAGCTCGAGCTCGGAGATGATCGACTTCAGCCGTTTGCGGTCCGCGCCCGAGCTGATCTTGCGGCTGATCCCGCCGCCATGGCTCGAATTGGGCATCAGCACGCAGTAACGCCCGGCGAGGCTGAGGTAGGTGGTCAGCGCCGCGCCCTTGTTGCCGCGCTCTTCCTTGACGACCTGGACGAGCAGCACCTGGCGGCGCTGGATGACGTCCTGGATCTTGTAGCGGCGGCGTAGCGCCATGCGCTTGGCGCGCACTTCGTCGGCTTGGCCGCGCGCGCTTTGCGCCTGGCCGCGTCCGCCCTGACGGCGACGTCCGTGCCGCCCGCGCGGCTGTTCGCCTTCGCCCTCGGCTGCGTCCTCCTCAGCGGCGTCGTCGAAGCCGTTTTCAACGTGCCCGCCCTCGATCGTCGCGACTTCTTCCTTTTCGGAAGTGTCGATCTCGGTCACGCCGCCGTTGGCGTCGTAATCCTCGTCGCCCAGTGGCTCGCCGTCGTCGGAATCGTCGCCGTAGTCGTGGCCGCCGAAATCATCCTCGCTTGCGTCGTCGCCATCATCGGCGGCGCGCAGTGCGGCTTCTTCCTCGGCGTGCTGCGCTTCTTCGGCGAGCAGCGCCTCGCGGTCCTCTTTGGGGATCTGATAATAATCGGGATGGATTTCGCCGAACGCGAGGAAACCGTGACGGTTTCCGCCGAAATCGATGAACGCGGCCTGGAGCGAGGGTTCGACCCTCGTCACCTTGGCCAGGTAGATATTGCCCTTGATCTGCTTGTGTTCGGCCGACTCGAAGTCGAATTCTTCAATTCGATTGCCTTTTAGCACCGCCACCCGGGTTTCTTCCTGGTGGCGCGCATCGATAAGCATGCGCGTGGTCATCGTGATAACTCCGTGCGCGCCGCCGGTCCGCGAAAGCGGAGAAGGGGGCGCGAAGATGTGTGAAAAAGCCGCGCGCGGTGCGCGCGGCGGTTGAGTGTGTGGCTGCAGCAAGGCCAAGGCGCGGCGAATCCGAACGCGCAGGGGATGCCGAGCGCACCGCGTGGTCCCGATGGGACGCAAACGGATCGAACGGCAAACGGCTTGTCATTACTGCATCAACCTGTCGGGGTTGCGGGACGAAATGCCCGCACTCTCCACCGGCGCGAGCGCGCTTGTCCGATCCTGTGAGGTGCGCTGGAACGGTGAAACCGTAAGCCCGGCGCGAAAAGGATCGGGGCTTGCTGGCCCCGGCGCGCGCTGGGTAGCAACAGTTTGCCGGGGCGGCAAGTTTGTTGCGCGCGCGAGCGGTGGAGATTGCGCGAGGCTATGCGCATCGCTTATCCGGTGTCGCGATGCTTCGCTTCCTGCAATTCGCGCTGATCGTTATCGCCCCGCTCGCGGCTTTCGCGGCGATGGTTTGGGCGGACCGCAGCTTCGGCCATGCCGGGCGCGGCTACGACTATGTCGTCCGCGTCGATTTGCCCCCCGCCGACCGCGAACTCGGGCTGCCGCCGATCCTTGGCCCGCCCGACGCGAGCCGCCCGCTGGTGCTGATCGACCCGGGGCACGGCGGCAAGGACCCCGGCGCGGGCGCGGGCGCGCTCAAGGAAAAAACGCTCACGCTGGCGTTGGCGCAGGCCTTGCGCGATAGGCTGCTGGCGGGCGGCGGCATCCGCGTGGCGCTGACCCGCAGCGACGACCGCTACTTGTTCCTCGAGGAACGCCAGGCGCTGGCCCGGGCGATGCAGCCCGATGTGTTCATCTCGATTCACGCCGACAGCGCGGGCAACGACGCCGCGAGCGGGGCGACGGTCTACACCCTGTCGGCGCGGGGCAGCAACGAAGTCGCGGACAAGTTCGCCGCGCGGGAGAACGACGCCGATACGATCAACGGCGTAAAAAGGGCCGGGCAGAGCGGCGCGGTCGGCGCGATCCTGCTCGATCTTTCGCAGCGCGCGGCACAGGCGCGCTCGGAGGAGCTGGCGCGGCTGATCCTGCGCGAAGGCGCAGCGACGATTCCGTTCCGCGAACGCTCCGAACAGTCGGCGGCGTTCGCGGTGCTCAAGCAGCCGGACATTCCCGCAATCCTGTTCGAAAGCGGGTATATCTCGAACCCCGCCGACGCCGCGCGGCTGGCGTCGCCCGCGGGCCGCGGTGCGTTCGCCGATGCGACCGCGCGCGCGATCCGCGCTTACCTCGCGCGGCAAAGCTTGCGGTAAACCGCGCGAGCTACGTCTGGCGCGCACGCAATTCTCCATGCTAGAGCGCGCTTCCAGATGGCCGCATCTTCCGAACCGACCCGTTACCGCATCCGCCGCGAGGCGTCGGGATTGCTGGCGCGCGGGCGCAATTGGCTCGCCCATGTCCGCGCCAGCGAGGGCGGCGAATGGTTCGCGGCCAACTGGCGCGCCAAGCGCTGGTTTCGCTGGCTCGGCTATGCGCTGGGCGGCTTTGCGGTGCTCTATTTCCTCGTGTGGGTGACGGTGACGCGCAATCTGCCTTCGGCCGAGAGCCTGCTCAGCTACCAGCCGCCGCTGCCGACGATGGTCCGCGGGGTCGATGGCCAGGTGATCTACAGCTACGCGCGCGAGCGCCGCGTTCAGCTGCGCTTCGTCGATTTCCCCAAGCCGGTGATCAACGCCTACCTCGCGGCCGAGGACAAGACCTTCTGGTCGCACGGCGGAGTCGATTACAGCGGCTTCGTCGGCGCGGTGTTCGATTATGTGACCAAGTTCGGATCGGGCGAGCGCGCCAAGGGCGGCTCGACGATCACCCAGCAGGTCGCCAAGAACATCCTGATCGGAAACGAATATTCGGTCACGCGCAAGCTCAAGGAGATCATCCTCGCGCGCAAGATCGAAGGCGTGCTGACCAAGCAGCAGATCCTCGAGCTGTATCTCAACGAAATCCCGCTCGGGCGGCAGAGTTTCGGCGTCCAAGCCGCGGCGCGCGCCTATTTTGGCAAGGACGTCGGCGAACTCCAGCTGCAGGAGGCCGCGTTTCTGGCGATCCTGCCCAAGGCGCCCGAAATCTACGGCCGCGCCAGGTTCGCCCCGCGCGCGACCGAGCGCCGCAACTGGGTGCTCGACCGGATGGTCGACAACGGCTGGGCGACGCGCGAGCAGGCCGATTTCGCCAAGGCGCAGCCGCTCGGGATCATCCCCCGCCGCATCGACGCTTACGATCCGTCGGTCGGCTATTTCGTCGAGGAAGTGCGCCGCCAGTTGATCGCCAAATACGGCGAGAAGGCCGAGGACGGCGCCAACAGCGTCTATGCGGGCGGGCTGTGGGTGCGCACCTCGCTCGACCCGCAGCTGCAAAAGGCGACGCAGGACGCATTGCGCGCCGGGCTGCTGCGCTACGCTTCGGGCAAAGGCTGGCACGGCCCGCTCGAGCATGTCGATTTCGATGCCGAAAAGTGGCAGACGCAGCTGCTCACGCTCAACAAGTCGATTGCCTACCAGGACTGGCGCGTGGGGATGGTGATCGCGCGCCGCGGCGCGGCGGCGACGATCGGCTTTCCCGACGGTTCGACCGCGCCGCTGAGCGGGGTGCCCGACCCGGTACGAGCGGGCGACGTCGTCGCCGCCGCGCCCGCGGGAGCCGGCTGGACGCTCAAGCTGGTGCCCGAGGTATCGGGCGGGATGGTGGTCGAGAACCCGCACAACGGCCGCGTGATGGCGATGCAGGGCGGGTTCGACGCCGGGCTCGGCTCGTTCAACCGCGCCACCCAGGCCGAGCGCCAGCCAGGATCGACGATCAAGCCGTTCGTTTACGCCACCGCGCTCGATTACGGGATGACCCCCGCGACCCCGGTGCTCGACGGCGCGTTCTGCGTCTATCAGGGCGCGGCGCTGGGGCAGAAGTGCTTCCGCAACTTCGACATGCGCGGCGCGGGCGGAACGCACACGATGCGCTGGGGGCTCGAGCAGTCGCGCAATCTGATGACCGTCCACATCGCCAACGAAACCGGCATGGACCGGGTTGTGCGCACGATCTCGCGCGTCGGGATCGGCAACTATCAGCCGTACCTGTCGTTCGCGCTCGGCGCGGGGGAAACCACCGTCCAGCAGATGGCGAACGCTTATTCGGCGCTCGCCAACGGCGGGGTGCAGTTCCCCGCGACGCTGGTCGACTACGTCCAGGACCGCAACGGCAAGACGATCTGGCGCGCCGACACGCGGCGCTGCGAGCGCTGCAACATGGAGCGTTGGGACGGCAAGCCGATGCCGCGGCTGACTTCGCGCGGCAAGCAGGTGCTCGACCCGCGCACCGCCTATCAGGTCATCCACATGCTCGAAGGCGTGGTGACGCGTGGCACCGCCGTCGCCTTGCGCGATCTGGGGCTGCCGCTGTTCGGCAAGACCGGCACCACCTCCGGGCCGACCAACGTATGGTTCTCGGGCGGATCGCCCAACATCGTCGGGACGGTCTATCTGGGCTACGATCAGCCGCGCTCGCTCGGCGGCTACGCCCAGGGCGGGACGTTCGCCGCGCCGATATTCAAGCAGTTCGTCCAGACCACGCGCGAGCGCTGGGACCACACCCCGTTCGTCGCGCCGACCGATATCCGGCTGGTCAAGATTGATCGGATTTCGGGCAAGCGGGTGTTCGCGGGCGATCCGACCAGCGATCCCAAGTCGGCGATCATCTGGGAAGCGTTCAAGGCCGACACCGAGCCCCCGCGCGCGACCCGGCTCGACGAACTCGCCTCGCAGCGCGACGCGCTGGTCGCGGCGATCAAGCGCGGGGCGGCAGCGCAGCGCCGCGGACCCGCACCCGAATCGCCCGCGCCCGAGGATCCGACGATCGTCCCCGACGAGACGGTCACGACACAGTAAGCTGGCACGACACAGTAGGCTGGACAGCCGCGCGGCGCGGGCGCACATTCGCGCGATGCGTATGACCTTTCTCGCCGCCGCCGCGGCCCTCGCCTTTTCGCTCCCCGCCGCCGCCGAGCTGCCGCGGGGTGCGAAGGCGCCGCAATTCGCGACGCAAGGCGCGCTCGCGGGCGGCGAGTTCGCCTTCAACTTGCGCGCTGCGCTGCGCAAAGGCCCGGTGGTGCTGTATTTCTACCCCAAGGCGTTCACCGAAGGCTGCACGCTGGAAGCCCACGCGTTCTCCGAAGCGGTGGCCGATTTCCGAAAGGCCGGGGCGACCGTAATCGGAATGAGCGCCGACGACGTGCCGACGCTGAAGAGGTTCTCGCACGAGCATTGCCGCGACCAGTTTCCCGTTGCCAGCGCCTCGCCTGCGCTGCTCACGGCTTACGATGTCGAGCTGAAGCGGAAGGACGGCACGCTCACCGGCCTGTCTTCGCGAACGAGCTATGTGATCGGGCAGAACGGGCGGATCAAGCTGGCTTACACCAACATGGATTTCCGCGACCACGTGCGCCTGTCGCTCGACGCGGTCAGGGCGCTTCGGCACGGCCGCTAGTTTACAATCGCGAACCGATCATTAGGTGCACCGGCGAGCGGGCGGCTGCCCGCGTCGCCCGTTGGCGTTGGAGTTGAACCAGATGCGTGCCGAAGGGCAGGCCCATATCGACCGGATCGACGCCGCGCTCGCGCTGGTGCGCAAGTTCCTCGACTGGGACCGCGCATTGCGCCGGCTCGACGAACTCAACGCGCGCGTCGAGGACCCGGCGCTGTGGAACAACCCCAAGGACGCCGAAGCCGTGATGCGCGAGCGCCGCCGGCTCGAAGCCGCGGTGGGCACGGTTACCGGAATCGGCCAGGAAATGGCCGACGCGATCGAGTTCGTCGAATTGGGCGAGGCCGAGGGCGACGACGCGACGGTTCAGGAAGGGCTCGACACGCTCGCCGCGCTCGCCGCGCGCGCCGACGCCGACAAAGTTCAGGCGCTGCTCGCGGGCGAGGCCGACGGCAATGACGCCTATCTCGAAGTCCACGCCGGCGCGGGCGGGACCGAAAGCCAGGACTGGGCCGAGATGCTCCAGCGGATGTACACCCGCTGGGCCGAACGCCGCGGCTACAAGGTCGATCTGGTCGATTACCACGGCGGCGAGCAGGCCGGGATCAAGAGCGCGACGCTGCTGATCAAAGGCGAGAACGCCTACGGCTACGCCAAGACCGAAAGCGGAGTCCACCGGCTCGTGCGGATCAGCCCGTACGACAGCGCGGCGCGGCGCCACACCAGCTTCAGTTCGGTGTGGGTCTATCCGGTGATCGACGACAACATCCAGATCGAGATCAACCCGGCGGACCTGAGGATCGACACCTACCGCGCAAGCGGCGCCGGGGGTCAGCACGTCAACACGACCGATTCGGCGGTGCGGATCACGCACGTGCCATCAGGGATCATCGCCGCCAGCCAGATCGACCGCAGTCAGCACAAGAACCGCGAGATTGCGATGAACATGCTGAAAGCGCGGATGTTCGAAGAAGAAATGCGCAAGCGCGAGGAAGCCGCCAGCGCCGAACACGCGGGCAAGACCGAGATCGGCTGGGGCCACCAAATCAGGAGCTACGTCCTCCAGCCCTATCAGCTGGTCAAGGACTTGCGCACCGGCGCGACCTCGACCGCGCCCGACGACGTGCTCGACGGCGCGCTCGACCCGTTCATGGCCGCCGCGCTGGCGCAGCGCGTGACCGGCGAAAAGGTGGCGGTGGAGGACGTCGAGTGAGGCGCGCGCTCGCTTTGCTGCTGCTGCTCGGCGGAGCCGGCTGCCAGCGGACCGAACCCCAGTCCGATCGGCCCGCCACCGCGCGAGAGTTCCCGCGCGCCTATCGCCCAGTCTCGGCGCTCGCCGGCAACGGCTTTTCGACCGAGGACGAGCGCG